>JADMKR010000151.1 GCA_015478765.1 Flavobacterium sp. | reverse complement strand
CAACGCGAGCGACAGCCAAGTCCATATCTTTCATTAAATACGGGTCGTGCAGGTCATCTAATGTGGGTCGGAAAAATTTCTTGGCGTCATCGAAGGTTTCGATGCCTCGTTGTATAAGCAGTTCTGCTATGAGCAATTCGCATTTAAGTGCGTCCGCTAATTTCGCGGCCTTTTCAGGTTCCGCTTTAGGTTTGAGTGTCCAGCGCATAATAATTCTGTATGGTGTAGATGACTGATATATAGGTGCTAATATAATATTTTAATGCAAAATATTATATCTTTTTTTCTTTTGGCTCCAAATGTCCGCCGACGACCGCCACAATTTCACCTTTAGGTGCAGTTTTCTCAAAATGGGTTAAAACTTCGGATATATTACCGCGAACATTTTCCTCATGCATTTTTGATAATTCCCGGGATATACTAATCGGCCTGTCTGCACCAAAATACGTAGCAAACTCGGATAGCGTTTTAATAAGTTTATGCGGGGAAATGTAGAAAATCATGGTACGCGCTTCTTTCGCCAAAGCCAGGAACCGCGTTTGCCGACCTTTTTTCTCCGGAAGAAATCCTTCAAAAACAAACCTGTCGTTCGGTAATCCGCTGTTCACTAACGCTGGAACGAACGCCGTAGCACCCGGCAGACATTCCACTTCAATTCCGTTTTCGATGCAGGCGCGAGTCAGTAAAAATCCAGGATCAGATATTGCAGGCGTTCCGGCATCCGAAATCAATGCTATTGTGTCACCGCCTTTCAGCCGCGAAATAATATTGTCGACGGTTTTGTGCTCATTGTGCATATGATGACTGTGCATATGGGTGCCAATGTCGAAATGTTTCAATAATTTCCCGCTGGTACGTGTATCTTCTGCCAATATCAAATCGGCTTCCTTCAATATACGGATTGCCCGGAAAGTCATGTCTTCCAGATTGCCAATTGGCGTCGGAACTATGTAAAGTCGGGACATAATTTGCGAATTAATCAGACGAACCTTCGCTCGATAATTTCCATAAACCGTTGTGAATACTCATCTTTGCCATTCCAGTTATCATAATCTGGCTTGACCATTTCATCGATAAATGTCTGCGCCTCTTCAAAAGTGTCGAAAGTGATCAATTGAGACAACACCCGATTATAATCCTCACTGCTGTTTCCAAAAAGATGTTTCATAAAAGCAATCCTGTCATTAAGTCCGATGGTTATTCCTTTCGAAAGACGATCGTTCAACGATGAAAGTTTTCTGTCTTTTTTCTCCGGTTGATCGGCTTCAGGCGCATCGCCCTTTGGAGTGATCTCCTGATTCGAACTGCGCTGTGCCACTACTTCTTCGGGTTTTATAAAAACCGGATCCACATAATCCTTGCCTAGAAGATCGTCAAAAGTAAACTGTGGCTTCGCTGTGGAGGCCTCCTCTTTTTGTGCGTGCTGCTGCGCTTCTTCTGCATCAAAACTAAGTTCAAATGAAGGCGTAAAATCTTTTCGCCCTGGTAAATTATGTGTTATTTCTTCCTGCCGACTGTCAGTTGGTTCGGCTGCTGCAGCTTCAGCCCTTTCATCCTTAGAGGGTTCCTCATCGACAACTTCCACTTCTTTTTCAGATTCCTGATCTTCCACCACCACTGGCTGTTCCTCCTCAACACGCTCCTGCGGTTCGGAAATGATTTTCGGTTGATTAGCTTCCGTAGATTTTTCCTCGACCGAAAGCACAGCGGCAGTTTCGGGCTGCTTTTCTTCAATAGATATTTCGGAAGTTTTATAATCAAAACCGGATTCGAATCTATTTTCGATTTCAGACCTGCCGATAGTGGGCTTTGCACCTTCAAAATTTTCTTCTAAAAATCGCAAAACCGACAGCTTTTCAAATAATTTCTGCGCCTCTTTATGCAAAATCTCAATATCTGATTTATCCTTAATTTTTAAAATTCGATGGGCGATACTGATTAATTCGGCTTCCAGCTTTTTTTTCATAACTTTTGAGATTATAATGAGTGAGGCGTGTCTTTTTTAATAAATTTGTTTCAAAACCACAGTAACCCGCCGGGATTGCAAAGGAAAAAAATCTAATCCTTTTTAAGGCTGAAAAATACAAAATGTTTCTCGAAAATACCGTAAATCATAAAGAACAATTTGGCTGGATCGAGGTAATTTGCGGATCGATGTTTTCCGGCAAAACCGAAGAACTGATCCGACGTTTAAAACGCGCTCAATTCGCCCGCCAAAAGGTCGAGATCTTTAAACCCGCCATCGATACAAGATATCACGATGAACTTGTGGTATCGCACAATGCCAACGAAATCAGGTGTTCGCCAGTTCCTGCGGCAGCCAATATTCGGATTTTAGCACAAGGGTGCGATGTGGTCGGAATTGACGAAGCGCAGTTTTTCGACGACGAGATCATTTCAGTTTGCAACGATCTGGCAAATTCGGGAATACGTGTGATTGTAGCCGGCCTCGACATGGATTTTAAAGGAAACCCTTTCGGACCCATGCCCGCTCTTATGGCAACCGCCGAATATGTAACAAAAGTTCATGCCGTTTGCACCCGAACCGGAAATCTCGCCAATTACAGTTTCAGAAAAGCCCTCAATAACGACTTGGTCCTTCTCGGCGAAACCGACGAATACGAACCTTTAAGTCGCGCGGCATATTATCATGCGATGCGGGAATCACAACAGGCCGACGATACTAATGCAAATACACGAAATCTGTGAACCTGCTTCCAAACGATATCACGACAATTCTTGGCTCGAAAAGTCAGATCAACGTACCTGATTCGATTACTGACACCGTCGCAATCGACAGTCGGTCGCTTGAAATTGGTAGCAGAACCTTATTTTTTGCACTAATCGGCAGCCGTCAAGATGCCCACGAATTTATATCCGACCTGATCGCTACCGGCGTTGAAAATTTTGTGGTGAGTAGGATTCCGACAGCTCTTGATCAAAAAGCGAATTTTTACCTGGTTGAAGATACGCTGTCGGCCTTTCAGAAGTTTGCCGCAAATCACCGATCAAAATTCAGTTTTCCAGTTATTGGAATTACGGGAAGCAACGGCAAAACCATTGTAAAAGAGTGGCTGAACTACCTCTTATCACCGGAATATAACATCGTTCGCAGTCCGAAGAGTTACAACTCGCAAGTCGGCGTCCCATTATCAATTCTCGGAATCAACCAGTTACACAATCTCGGAATTTTCGAAGCTGGCATTTCGACCGTTAATGAGATGTCTAAACTTGAACCGATTATTCTACCGAAAATTGGCATTTTAACAAATATCCGATCTGCTCACGATGAGGGCTTTTCAGACCAAAAAGAGAAATTACGCGAAAAGTTGGCGTTTTTCAAGAATTCGGAAGTTTTAATTTGCGAAGAAAGTCAGGATGTACGGGAGTTCACCCCTTCTGGTTTGAAATTGTTCACGTGGAGCACAACAAACAATTCGGCTGATGTACGTGTCGAAATTGACACCGAATCGGATGCATCAATTTTGCGATTTCATCAACGAAATGCTGATTTCCGGGCGACTATTCCCTTTACCGATTCCGCTTCAATTGAAAACGCGATATCCTGTGTAATGCTCATGCTCGAATTGGCATACAATCCGGAGAAAATCATCAGTCGCATTGCTGACATTTTCCCGGTAAACATGCGGCTCGTGGTCAAAAAGGGGAT
>JADMKR010000150.1 GCA_015478765.1 Flavobacterium sp. | reverse complement strand
TACTCTGAAACCGATCAAATGGGAGTGGTTTATCACGGTAATTACATTCCCTATTTTGAAATCGGCCGTGTTGAATGGCTTAGAAATAAAGGGTTTTCTTATAAAAGCATGGAGGAAAGCGGGATTGCGCTGCCGATTGTCTCGATGAGTATTAATTATAAGAAGCCGGCGCGCTACGACGATCTCTTAAATGTTAAAACTGTGTTTCGAAAACAGTCGTCAGTCAAGATAGAATTTGACTGCGAAATCACTGATGCTCAAAATGAGTTATTAACAACGGGCCACTTTATTTTGGTGTTTGTAAATGTTAAAACGGGTCGCCCGACGCCTCCTCCTGAAAGTATAATCACCTTACTTTCCAAAATGGAGATCGGCTGAGCAAATTACACTTTTTTTTGAATTGTGATTCCGTTGAAGGAAGAAAATATGTTAAAAATTTCTTCGGCTTTAATTTGTCGAATGGATACTGATATTTCGCATGTCAAATCCATTTTTTGACTGACTATTTGCAGATTATGTTCTTTAATGACACGCATCACCTTATTCATATTTCCATAATCGAATTTGATGTTGAAAGTTATTTCGATGGTTTTGTCTACAATTTCCGAGACATTCAGAGTTTGTTGCGCACTGGCGCGATAGGCGGCAATTAATCCGCCAACACCTAATTTAGTTCCGCCGAAATATCGTACAACCACAACTAATACATTCGTAATTCCGAAGGACTGGATTTGGCCATAGATGGGCATACCCGCAGTATTTGCCGGTTCGCCATCGTCATTGGCCCGATATCGGACCGGATCAGTACCCAATTGCCAGGCGTAGCAGAAATGGCCCGCACCCACATGGACTTTATTGAGCTTCTCTAAAATAGGCTTAACTTCTGATTCGTCAGAAATGGGATAGGCGTAGCCGTAGAATTTACTGTTCTTCTCTTTCAAGAGTGTTTGCGGGGAAGCTTCGGCAATGGTTTTGTAAATGTCGGATTCCAAACTAGCTGCCTTCGAGTATTTTTTTATCAAATAAATCGACTACATCTTCCTGTCCGGCTTGTAAGTGCCACGTTTGTAAGCCCGCGGCGCGTGCAGCTTCTATATTCTCCAGTTTGTCATCGACGAATAGGGTTCGCTTTGGTGATAGATCATGCTGGCGTATCAGTTGATTGAATATCTCAGGCTCCGGTTTTCTCATTCCCATTTCGAATGAATAGTAGACTTTTTCAAAACACCGGTAGAAATCGCCGGAAAAGGACATGCCTACTTTATGTTCAAAGCGGTCAATGTGAATTGCGTCGGTATTGGTAAGTAGGAAAAGCCTGTAATTATTGCAAAGCATCTGCAAAAATTCGAGCCTGTATAGTGGAAATTCACCAATGACAGCATTCCATGCAAACCGTATTTGGTCGATCGACGCGTTGGGGATAAATTTTTGGAAACCTTCGATGAATGCGAGCTCAGTGATTTTTCCTTTCTCAAATTCTGTATTTAAAGCGAGAAGCTCTTCATTGGGCTCATCAAGACCCAGTTTCTTAAATTCTTCCACTGCTGCCTGCTTTTCCAGATTAAGGAATACATCGCCGAAGTCAAAAATTATAGTATTAATCATCGCTTGAAAATTAGTAATTCATCCTTACCGATCATTGCTCTTTCAACAGGTTTTGCTTTTAGACTGGGCGCTTGGATTCCGTCGGTTAAAAATAGTTCGCCGCGGAATATCCGCATCTCGTCCCATATATCGGCATCTATAAAAGTTTGTAAAGTCTTCGTCCCTCCTTCGATTATAACCGATGTGATTTCGTGTTTGTACATAATCGAAAGCAACTGTTTAACGACATCACCGGCGAAATTCATCGTTTCACAGAAGGCATGGTCATGCACGCAGGGTTCGATTGAGACGACGATTGTTTTAGAGTGACTATCAAATATATGATTTTCTTTTGGAATCCGCAGACTCCTATCGAGCACAATCCGCACAGGATGGTTGCCAAAATAGTCACGCGCAGTCAGTTGCGGGTTGTCGGCAACCGCGGTGTTAGTGCCAATCATGATTGCATTTTCTTCCGTTCGCCACTTGTGTACTAATTGCCGCGACCGCTCACCGGAAATCCAAACCGCACTGTTTGTATCCCTGGTTTGCGGGGGAGGGGCGATAAATCCATCGGCACTTTGCGCCCATTTGAGTATTATATACGGACGGTTCTGGTTCACGTAGGTAAAGAATCGCTTGTTCAACTCAATACATTCTTTCTCTAAGACTCCAACAGTGACATTTATGCCTTTGTCGAACAGTTTTTTTATCCCGTTGCCTGCTACCAGCGGATTTGGATCTGTGGTACCAATGACAACGTTCGGAATTTTATACTTAATAATCAGATCGGCGCAAGGTGGTGTTTTGCCAAAATGGCTACATGGTTCCAGATTTACGTACAGCGTCGATTCTTCCAGGAGTTGTTTATCGGTAACAGAATTTATGGCTACGACTTCTGCGTGGTCGGTCCCTGCCTTTCGGTGCCATCCTTCGCCAATGATTTTGCCGCCATAAACAATTACGCTGCCTACCAATGGGTTTGGATAGGTGGTGCCCAGGCCTTTTTTGGCAAGTTCGATACAGCGTTGTATGTATTTTTTATGGGTGTTCACTACACAAATTTACACTTTAATATGAAGTATATTTGTCTAATTTTAAGAGGTAGAAAATTATTATCCCAATGCAAACTATTACAATAAGGGAAATTAAGCAAAACGATAATCCCGCAGTGGCTAAAGTTATCCGTGATGTGTTGATCGAGCATGATGTTCCGCGAGTAGGCACTGCTTATGCCGATCCGGAACTGGATGCGATGTTTGAAGCTTACAATAATCCCGGCTCTGTTTACTTCGTGCTTGAAAAAGACGATAAGATTGTGGGCGGCGCCGGGATAGCGCCACTTCAAAAAGGACATGAATCGGTGTGCGAACTCCAAAAGATGTATTTTCTGCTCGAGGCTCGTGGTCGAGGTCTGGGCTCGTTGCTGATTGAAAAATGTTTATTGGCGGCCAAAGAAATGGGCTATAAAAAATGCTATCTTGAAACTATGCCTTATATGCAAAATGCGCAACGGTTATATCTTCGGACAGGTTTTACATATTTAAAGGAACCGATGGGAAATACGGGCCATGGCGCCTCTCCAGTTTGGATGTTGAAAGATATATAGATTATGACAATTCGCGAATACCGACAAATTTTTATTTCCAGATTGATTCCTGTTTATGGCGCAGATGAAGCTGAAAGTTTCTTCTATCTTGCGCTCGAAAGCCTTACCGGAATGCGACGGATCGATCTGGCCCTAAAACCCGATACAGCTTTATCGGCAGAAAGCGAGTTGGCGTGGAACGACGTGCTCAGTCAGTTGTTGCAGCAGGTTCCGATACAGTATATTTTAGGCACCACTCATTTTAACGGTCTTGAATTTAAGGTTACGCCGGCAGTTCTTATACCAAGGCCCGAAACCGAGGAATTGGTTGATTGGGTTGTGCAATCGGCCAACATTCCGAATCCGAACATACTTGATATCGGAACGGGGAGTGGTTGCATAGCAATTTCATTGGCGCACCGGTTGATAGAGGCTACTGTTTCTGCGATGGATGTTTCTGCAGACGCTTTACAAATTGCCAAATACAACGCCGATGCAAACCATGTGAAGGTC
>JADMKR010000149.1:19427-21593 GCA_015478765.1 Flavobacterium sp. | reverse complement strand
GCTCTGGAAGGTTTGACGGCTTCCCAATCCAAATTTAACGGCTTATTACTATCTTTGACCTTTGCCTGATAATGTACAAAATGAAATACATCTGCCTGATTATCCTGTTCTCACTAACCGATGCTTTTGGTCAAACACTTGAATCGCCTAATAAAAATTTACAGCTCAAATTCAGTGTTAATACGGCTGGAGAGCCTACATATGAACTTATCTACAAAAACAATGTTGTTGTCGGACAAAGTAAATTAGGATTGTTACTGAAAGATCATCCGGGGCTCAAAGATAATTTCGTAATCACTTCAGTTGAGCCATCGTCGGTAAATAGTCAGTGGGAACCGGTTTTGGGCGAACAATCCATAATTACTGATCGTCATAATCAATTGAAGATAAATCTCCGGCAGAACGGTACCGGCAATATTCTCGACCTTGTTTTCCGAATTTTTGACGATGGTTTGGCGTTCCGCTACGAAATCCCAACACAGAAAAACATAAATTATTTTACGGTAACCAAAGAGCTGACCGAGTTTAAAATGACCGGCGACCACCATGCTTTTTGGATTCCCGGAGACTATGACAGTCAGGAATATGTTTACAACGAAACCAAGTTGTCTAAAATAGATGTTGAAGCTCTTGACTTGAATAACGGAATTGCATTCAAAGGCCCGCTTCACAAAACGCGCGTGCAATCACCGCTGATGATGAAGACCTCCAAAAACATTTATGTCAATATTTTTGAAGCCGCCGTGGTGAATTATCCGGTGATGCATTTGTTATTGGATCCGCTCACATTCACATTTAAAGCCGATTTACCCCCGAATGCCGTCGGAGATGCTGCTTATTTGCAGGCACCGGCCAACACGCCATGGCGAACCATCCTGATAAGTGATGACGCCCGCGATATTTTGGCTTCCAAAATGATTTTAAATCTGAACGAACCTTCTAAAATTGGCGATACTTCATGGATTAAACCGATGAAATATATCGGAATTTGGTGGGAAATGCATATTGGAAAATCGACTTGGGATTATGCCGGATCACAAAATGCGCAAAATTCGTCCGAATTAAAACCTACCGGTAAACATGGAGCTACGACCGCAAACGCGATTAAATACATTGATTTTGCGGCCAAACATGGTTTTGACGGTGTCTTGATCGAAGGCTGGAATGTAGGCTGGGAAGATTGGTTTGGCAACTGGAAAGAAGAAGTATTTGATTTCACAACGCCTTATCCGGATTTTGATGTCCAAAAAGTAACTGATTACGCACAACGTAAAAATGTACAGTTGATTATGCACCATGAAACATCGGGGTCTGTTACGAATTACGAACGTCGTTTGGACCGCGCATTCGACTTCATGAAACAATATGGTTATAATGCAGTGAAAACGGGGTATGTTGGCCGAATCATCCCGCGGGGCGAATGGCATGACGGCCAGGCGATGGTAAATCATTTCAATTATGTGGTACAGCGGGCCGCCGAAAAGAAGATCCTGGTCAATTCGCATGAATCGAGCCGGCCAACAGGCATCCACAGAACATATCCAAACTACATCGCCGCCGAAGCAGCCCGGGGAAATGAATTCAATGCATGGAGTTCCGGTAATCCGCCGTCGCATGAAACTATTCTGCCTTTCACCCGTATGCTGGGCGGCCCCATCGACTATACGCCCGGGATTTTTGAAATTCAGATGAGTGCGTACGATGCGTCAAAGAAAGAACAGGTTCACACCACGTTGGCAAAGCAGCTTGCTTTATATGTCACTTTGTACTCGCCATTACAGATGGCGGCCGACCTTCCAGAAAATTATGAAAAGTATCCCGATGCGTTTCAATTTATAAAAGACGTCGAACTCGACTGGGATCGAACCGAAATCATTTCGGCAGAACCCGGAGATTTCATTACGATTGCAAGAAAGTCAAAAAACAAGGAGAGTTGGTTTGTAGGAGCCATTACCGATGAAAATCCGCGAAAGAGCAACGTTAAACTCAGTTTTCTGACTCCGGGTGTAAAGTATAAAGCCACTATTTATGAAGATGGTACTGAGGCGCATTGGCAAAATAAACCGAAAGCTTACAAAATCAGGACGATCACGGTAACTTCAAAATCTGAGATTCAATTAAACCTTGCGGCCGGAGGCGGTGCAGCAATCAGTCTTTTTCCAATAA
>JADMKR010000149.1:0-19417 GCA_015478765.1 Flavobacterium sp. | reverse complement strand
ATATTTAGATAACGCGGCAACAACGGCTCCGCGGCCCGAAGTAATTGCAGAAATAGTCCGATCTCTCGAAACTGATTTTGGCAATCCGTCATCGACACATTCTTTTGGGAGGCAAAGCAAGACCGCGGTAGAATTGGCGCGCAAATCGGTTGCGAAGCTCCTGAATTGTTCTGCTAACGAAATTATTTTTACCGCCGGAGCCACCGAAGCCAACAATCTGGTCCTTCGAGGTGCAGTCCGGAATCTTGGTGTTAAACGCATTATAACCAGTAAAATCGAACATCATGCGGTGTTGCATACTGTCGAAGCACTTCAAAAAGAAACGGGAATCATAGTAGATTATGTCAAAGTAAAATCGACCGGCGAACCCGATTTGACACATTTATCGGAGTTGTTATCGGTAGAAATTCCGACGATGGTTTCCTTGATGCACGTCAATAATGAGGTGGGAACTGTAATTGATATTGACAGCATTGGTCGTATCTGCCGGCAGTATTCCGCACTTTTTCATTCAGATACAGTACAATCGGTTGGCAAATTTGAAATCGACCTGCAATCTCTTCCGGTCGATTTTATTGTTGCAAGTGCTCATAAGTTCCATGGACCCAAAGGTGTCGGTTTCGCTTTCATACGAAAAGGGAACCATGTAAAACCAATGCTTTATGGAGGTGAACAGGAGAAAGGATTGCGGGCTGGCACCGAATCTGTCCACAATATAGTTGGTATGCAAAAAGCGCTTGAATTGTCGCTTGCCAACCTGCAAAAGGAGCGCGCTTATATCACCGATCTTCGCAATTATACGATTGACCAGATTCAAACACATTTTCCCGGAACAAAAGTCAATGGCAGTCAAGAGTGTGGATTTTATAATCTGGTGAATGTATGTCTTCCGATGTCGGAAGAGAAGTCGGCTTTAATCCTGTTTAATCTGGATTTGAGCGGTATTGCCGTTTCACGTGGAAGCGCCTGTCAATCGGGCAGCAACAAAGCATCTCATGTGTTGAGTGAAATGTTGATTCCGGAGGATTTAAAAAAACCTTCATTGCGCATTTCTTTCAGTCACGAAAACACCAAAGAAGAAATTGATTTTTTAATTGGCGTATTATCAAAAATTAATTAAACTGGTTGCTTATAGAGTTTTCCGCGTTGCAGCAATGGAAGTGTGACCGTAAACACTGCTCCGTTCCCCGGAGCTCCGTCGGCGTCAATGAAGCCGTGGTGCTGCTCAGCTATTTTTTTGCAAAGCGCTAACCCCAGGCCGGTTCCTTCATATTTATCTTTTGGATTGAGCCGTGCGAAAGGATGGAATATTGTACTGATATAATTTGGATCGAATCCGATACCGTTGTCGGCGAGTCGAACTTTAACAAATTGGCCGTTATCCATTTCAACGATCTCTGATGTAACTACTATAACTGGTTGTTCAGAAGTTGATGAAAATTTGAGGGCATTATTCACGATATTATAGAAAAGTTGGTAAATCAACACCGGAGCACCTTCAATTTGGGGAAGTTCCGTACGGCTTATCAAAGCATTTTTCTGTGTCATCAAAATTTCAAGATCGCTTTCGATATTGTCGAATACTTCTGATAAGCTTACGGGTTCAGCCGCCTGGTCTATGGCGCGCATGGCAGAATATTTAAGTACACCATCAATCATGCTGAACATTCGATCAGTTGCATGGTGAATCTTTTGCAGATGGCTCAGCCCTTTTTCAGGTAATATGCCGGCAAACTGATCCTGTATCAAATTGCTGTAGAATTTAATTTTGCGGACAGGTTCTTTCAAATCGTGGCTCGCCACATGGGCAAATTGCTGTAAATCTTCATTGGAACGTCTGAGTTCGACTGTTCGTTGGTGAACCAATCTGGTTAGCTGTTCGGCAAATTCTTTCTGTTCGGTTATATCCTGGATTACGCCAATCAGTGTCGCGGGTTTGTCGGTTTCATCTTTTAAAATTTTTCCTTTGGCGCGGAACCAGGTACTTGTGTTATCAGATTTAATGATTCGGGCTTCATAACTAAGATTACCAGTCTTAAAAGCGTCCTTATGGGCTTTTTCTCGTAACCTGACGTCATCGGGATGAATCTTTTGCGTGAGTTCTGCGCGGCTAACATTTAGTTGGCTACCCCATATTTCGTGAAATCGCGGCGATGCGATCAAGCTGTTATCTTCCAAGTTAACTTCATAGACTCCTAGATCGGCTGATTCAATTGCGAGCCGTGCGCGTGCTTCGGCTTCTTCGATTTTCTTGCGCGCCATTACTTGTTGGGTGACATCTATCGCGACGGCCAGAATCCCTGTAATGCGGCCGTCATCTTCTTTGTACGGTTCGTAAACGAAGTCGGTGTAAACAAGTTGTAATTTACCTCCGCGGTTTAAAGTTGCGGGAACATCATGGGCTTTTACGGTTTCACCGGAGGTAAACACCTTATGTAAAAGTTCTTCAAAGCCTTGATTGATGCTTTCTGGCAAGCCTTCAAAAATGGGTTTGCCAATAATATCATCCGCAGTTTTACCCCAAAATTCCAACATCTTGATATTGGCGATCTGTACGACATATTCCGGTCCGCGAAATATGCACATGGCCACCGGTGCATGCAGGATAGTATTGCGGAGAGATTGTTCGCTTTCCAGGATTTTTTGCTGTGCTTTGATATTGTCGGTGACATCACTAACGATATCGAGGATTGCTTCAACTTTGCCATCCGGTCCGAAAATAGGGGTATAGGTGAAATCGTAATAATTGGATGTCATTACGCCTTGGCGGACGATATTAATTTGGCGGCCGAAATGCTGATACATTTTACCTGTGCGATAAACATCACCAAGTATATTGAGAAGAGAATTTTCCTGTGTAATAAGTTCCGGCATGACCTCGCGCAACATCCGGTCTTTGATATCGTTCCCTTTTCCCACGATGTCGACAAACGTGCTATTATGGGTTTCAATTATAAAATCGGGACCAACCAATAGTCCGATTCCAACCGGTGCTGCGAGGATTAGAGTCCGGAAGCGTTGCTCACTTTTCTGTATTTGTTGGGCGGTTAGATTTTGTTGGGTAACATCGGCGGCCGTATTCATGACTCCGTATACGGTGCCGTCTGCTTTGTAAAGTGGTGTGAAACTATAATTGAAGTAGTGGGTGACGAGGTGGTTGCCGATCATAAGATCGACCTTTTCATTTTTGGTGTGAAGGGCTTTGCCGGTTTTGAAAACTTTTAAAATTTGGGCGACAATTCCCTGACTCCATAGTTCAGGCAGCAGATCACCAAATCTTTTACCTATTACGTCATCACCTTTTCCCCATGTATCGATGATGCTTTTGTTTGCTATTTCGATAATTAATTCCTCGCCAATGTAAACCGCAATGGGAAATGGTGCACTTTCTACGACACTTCGTAACTTTTCCTCATTTTTCTTGATTTTATTGACGGCATTTATCTGGTCGGTGACATCCTGCATGATACCATCAAACCTATATGCAGCGTGATTATCGTCAAAGGAAGCTTTGCCTTTGACGCGCACAATCCGCAATTTGCTATCCAGCGGGTTTTGTATCGAGTATTCAATGTCATAGCCGGGCGATCCGTACTGTAATGCCTGCTCGATAGCCGCCTGTACACGGGCTCGGTCTGACGGGATTATTCTGTCAACAGCTGTTTCCAACGTTAAATTGTCTGTTGCGGCAAGTCCGAACCAATTTTTTAAACGGGAATTTACTGTTAGATTGTTGGTAATGGGATTATAATCCCATGTTCCCAGTTCGGCTGCCTCTATGGCAAAACTCAACCGATCGTCTGAGCTGGAGTCGTTATTCTTCAATGTGTGAGATGGGATAATTTTAATTTCGAATTTTGCAATCCCGAAGTTAAGCATTTTTTGTTTCTCATAAACCGATTAATAAAAATTGGAATTTCCTGCTTATTGCAGTGATTTTCAATTGGTCTGCCGTTAAATAGCAGTTAATAAAAGATGACCTACTATTTGAAAGTTTTACCTTTAATAAAAAAGTCATGAAAAAGCCATTGTATATCATCGCGTCATTAATGTTGACCATAACAGCGTCGGCACAGGTCCAAACCACTTCATCAACAATATCTGACACACTTCCTACAGCGCCTCCAGCTGATAGGATCGCAGTTCCGGCTACCGGCCATCGTATCGATGCGGCTCAACGCCGAAGTGCTTCCGAAGTCAATGCGGAAATGGAATCCAAACAGAAAACGCAGGCCCGGGCCAATAAAAAACCCAATCCTCACGATCGACCGTTAACAGAGCCAGCGTCTCCAAGAGCTTCCGGTTCCACAGCGACGCCTCCGCCGGTAACACCATAAAAAAATCCGCATCTTGTTTTCGATGCGGATTTTTCAGTAATCAGAGAACTATAATCTTCTGCTTCCGTAGTGCGACCCATCAAATTCTTTTCGCTTATAGAACGATGAATCGTCGTCGTACATGGTAGATTCATCGAAATCGGCGCCTTCATTGTAACTTCGGAATACATCGGCTTCGTAATCAGCATATATTTCCGTGCCGCGGCTAAACCTTTTGGTTTTGGCAAAAGTTCGATGGTTGATCTGGTTTGAACGGACAATTTTATTTTCTTCGTCGATCATAATCATTCCGATTGGTATGATCAGGTGATTATCACCGTCTTTATTTAAGAATTCGTGAACTCCGCTGCGGTCACCTGCGAATGGGTCATGTCCTTCTTCTATAATTGTATGATCTACTTCGACGTCTACATACACAACGCGTAAAGCTTGCTTGTTGACCAATAACCGGTCGACTTTGCCTATGACGCGATTATCAGCATCGCGCACGTCCCATCCTTTAATATTGGTGTAATCGGACGCGATTTTATAATCAGATAATTCGTCCAGATAATAGATAACCTTGTTTTTTTTATCACTCATGGCGTATAGATTTAATGTTAAGCTAAAATTTGAAGTGTTTTTGGAGAATTCCTCTCGCCGATAGTGTCTCGTAGTTCGACATCGTTGATATCTTCCTGATCATCTATCAGATCGGTATCGGCATCCCTGAATACCAGAAAATAGATTAGCGCTGCAATACCCAGGATTAACAATATCCATGGCCAAACCGGCCTTTTCTTTTCAATTTTAATTTCAGCCATAATATTTGATTTTTAGTTAATGGGTCCGTGACCCGTTCAAAGGTAACCTTTCACAAATGCCTGACTTTTATACAAATCCCATTAAGTGTTACACAAACTAAATACAAAAAAAAATCCGTCCTTATGAAGAACGGATTTAATATTTTGAATTTACAGAACAACTACAGATGTATTACCTCTCCGTATGCGTCGGCTACCGCTTCCATTACAGCTTCACTCATAGTCGGGTGCGGGTGGATTGCTTTTAGGACTTCATGTCCTGTGGTTTCCAATTTTCTGGCAACCACTGCTTCCGCAATCATGTCGGTTACACCGGCTCCAATCATATGGCATCCGAGCCATTCACCGTATTTGGCATCGAAAATCACTTTTACGAAACCGTCGGGTGTTCCTGCGGCTTTCGCTTTACCCGACGCAGTAAACGGAAATTTCCCTACTTTAAGTTCGTAACCTTTCTCCTTCGCCTGTTTTTCTGTAAGTCCCACCGAAGCGATTTCAGGCGTGGCATAGGTACAACCCGGAATATTGCCATAATCTATTGGATCGACCTGCATTCCGGCAATTTTTTCGACACATGTAATTCCTTCGGCCGATGCAACGTGGGCGAGGGCAGGACCCGGAACCACATCGCCAATGGCGTAATAACCCGGTATATTGGTCTGGTAGAAATCGTTTACCAATATTTTATCGCGATCAGTTGCAATGCCTACATCTTCCAGTCCGATGTTTTCGAGATTGGTCTTAATGCCAACGGCTGATAAGAGAACATCTGCTTCGATGGTTTCTTCTCCTTTTGATGTTTTAACGAATGCCTTCACGCCGCTGCCTGAAGTGTCGATGCGCTCCACAGATGAACCTGTCATGATTTTGACGCCGGCTTTTTTCATTGAGCGTTCCATTTGCTTTGAAATATCTTCATCTTCCAGCGGAACTATATTGGGTAAGTATTCCACTATGGTTACATCGGTACCCATCGAATTGTAGAAGTGCGCAAATTCGACTCCGATTGCACCTGAACCAACGACTATCATTGATTTTGGCTGATTTTCAAGTGTCATTGCCTGGCGATAACCGATCACTTTCTTACCATCCTGTGGCAGATTTGGTAATTCGCGGGACCGCGCGCCGGTGGCAATGATTATATGGTCGGCCGAATATTCGGTTGTGTTGTCGTTACTTTTTACCGCGATCTTTTTTCCCGGTTTAAGCGTTCCGTATCCTTCGATAACATCGATCTTGTTTTTTTTCATCAGGAATTGGATGCCTTTGCTCATACCGTCGGCGACACCGCGTGAACGTTGTACGACAGCAGAGAAATCTTTATCAAAATCAGATACCGTTAGTCCGTAATCGGACGCGTGTTTAAGGTAATCGAAAACCTGCGCCGATTTAAGTAACGCTTTGGTAGGGATGCAACCCCAATTCAGGCAAACGCCTCCAAGGCTTTCTTTTTCGATTACTGCAGTTTTAAAGCCAAGTTGGGCGGCTCGGATTGCAGCTACATAACCTCCGGGACCGCTACCCAGAACAATAATATCGTATTTCATTTACTAAATTTTTAATTTAAGAATTGCTTTTCGTCAGGGAATTTGAGAAAGCGAAATTAAGGAAAATTTTCGTAAAAGCAGGTGATTGTTTCTGCTAACCCGTAGCTACTTCCGGTAGGAATTGGGAGTAATACAGCATACGGTAGATGCCTTGCTCACGATCCAGCAACTCCTGGTGCGTACCTTGTTCGACAATCAGGCCTTTGTCCATAACGACAATTTTATCGGCATTGACCACGGTGGCAAGACGGTGCGCGATGACTATGGAAGTGCGGCCTTTGGTAATAGTATCGGTGGCACGCTGTATAAGTTCTTCGGAGTAAGTGTCGATGGAAGATGTTGCTTCGTCGAGAATCAAGATGCTTGGCTCGCTTACATATGCTCTCAGAAATGCGATCAGTTGCCGCTGTCCTGATGATAGCATGACACCGCGTTCCTTAACATTGTAATCGTAATCATTTGGCAGCGTCATTATAAAGTCATGCACGCCAATTGTCTTAGCCGCCGTAATCACGTCTTCCCGGGTTATTTCGGGATTATTTAAAGTTATATTATTTAAAATAGTATCGGCAAAAAGGAACACATCCTGCAAAACCACCGCTATTTGGCGCCGTAATGACGACAATTTGTAATTTTCTATATTCTCGCCGTCAATGCAGATTGCCCCGCTGTTGATTTCGTAAAATCGGTTGAGTAAATTTATGATTGTCGACTTTCCGGCTCCGGTAGCACCTACGATTGCGACAGTTTCGCCTGCTTTAACATCCAGGTCGATACCTTTGATCACGTCTTCGTTTTCATTATATCCGAAGCGAACATCCCGGAATGTGATTGTCCCGTCAAATACAGGTGCTTCAAGACGGCCGGTGTCCTGAATATTATCGGACGTGTCCAATACAGCAAAAACACGGTTCCCGGCAATCATCCCCATTTGCATTTCGTTGAACTTATCGGCGATCTGGCGCAAAGGATTGAAAAGCATTCCGATGAACATCGTATAAGAAAAGAGATCTCCGAAGGTCGTGAAAGGATCGCCCGCCAGGATTCTCAAGCCTCCGTACCAAACGATCATCCCCAATGTGAGCGATGAAATGATATCGGCAATCGGAAAGAAAACCGAGTTATACCATATCGTTTTTATCCAGGCTTTCCTGTGTTTGGCGTTGATCTCCATGAATTTTTCAGCTTCGATATTTTCGCGATTGAAAAGTTGGACGATTTTCATGCCCGTTACGCGCTCCTGAACGAAAGTGTTCATATTCGATACCTGATTGCGAACATCTTCGAAAGCCAACTGCATCTTTCGCTGAAAAATCCGTGTTATAAATACCAGAATTGGCATCGCAAGTATAACTATCCATGTAAGTTTCCAGTTCATATAAAACATGAAAATCAAAATGACAACCATTTTAAGAAGGTCGCTGATGATCATAAATAATCCCTGGCTGAAAATTCGTGCAATCGCTTCGATATCAGATACTGTGCGGGTCACTAATTGCCCTACCGGCGCACTGTCGAAGTAGCGCATGCGGAAAGCCAACATGTGTTGGAACAACTTTATCCTTATGTCTTTTATGATATCCTGGCCTAACCAATTGGCCCAGTACACAAAGTAAAACTGCGATAAAACTTCGCACAGCATCACCACGCCCATCAAAGTGATGAACAGTAAAAGCCCCTGTGGGTCGCCGGGTGCGATGTAGCTGTCAACCGTTTGTTTTAAAAGGTAGGGACGGAGCGCGGCAAATAACGATAGTAAAATAGCAAACAGCACCACTCCGTTAAATCTTCGTTTATACGGTTTGGTATATTGCAGTATGCGTTTGAACAAACGCGTGTCAAATGCTTTTGCTTTCATTATTACCTTATATCTTGATTAATGTAAGGATACATTATTTGCGTTAGAAAAAGTCCGTGTGCCGGCACCGAGAAACCGGCCTCGCTTCTACTTTTGGATTGTAGTATGCGTTCAAAGTCGGAGATGGTAATTTTTGCGGAGCCCACATCTATCAGTGTCCCAACGATTGCCCGAACCATATTTCGCAGGAATCGATCGGCTGTGATTGTAAAAATATACTGGTTGCCGGATTGCTGCCAGTGGGCGTTTGTCACTTGACAATCGAATGAATTTACATCTGAATTCGACTTGCAAAAACATTCAAAATCGTGTTTTCCAAGCAACCGTTGTGCGGCGAGGTTCATCTGCAGAACATCGATGGGATTGTGGTAATGCCAACTCAATTCTGTTGCAAATGGATTTTTAACAGTGGTAATATGGTACTCGTATGTTCGCGAAACCGCATCGAATCGTGCATGCGCATTATCCGACACGGGGATGATGGATATAACGGAAATATCGGGCGGCAGAAACGAATTTAATTTATAGACCAATTTTGCACATTCGAAAAAACCTTCAAAATCGAAATGAGCGTACAATTGTCGGGCGTGTACGCCTGTATCTGTTCGGCCGGCGCCGGTGGTGACGATTTGGCTACCCAGAATTGTAGATAAAGCCTTTTCCGCAGTCTCTTGCACCGTTATAGCGTTGGGTTGGCGTTGCCATCCGTGATAACGCGTTCCGTTGTATGCAATTTCAAGAAAGTATCTCAAGCCTTGATTTTTATGAAGCACAAAGATACTTAATAAATGGATTGTGATTGAGATGCCTGTGCAACACAGATGTTAATTTGATTATAACTTTTTATCGCATTACCGCGAATTTCACTACCGGATTTTTAATTAAATGTACCTTTATGTTCCAATAACACGTTTTGAAAAAGATACTTTTACTTTCCGACACACATGGTCATATTGATGACCGAATTTTAAAGTATGTTACCGATGCCGATGAAGTATGGCATGCAGGAGACATCGGCGATCTTGCAGTCACCGATCAGTTGAAGAGGCTCAAGCCACTGCGCGCAGTTTCCGGAAATATTGACGGAGACAAAGTACGAATGGAATTTCCGCTGAATGATCGGTTTGTTTGTGAAGGACTTGATGTGCTGATTACACATATTGGTGGATATCCGGGCCGATACGTTCCGGCTGTCAGAAACTTACTGTTGCAAAAGCCGCCAAAGCTGTTCATTTGTGGCCATTCCCATATTTTAAAAGTAATGTTCGATAAAAAACATAATTTGCTGCATATGAATCCCGGTGCGGCAGGGAAGAGTGGGTTTCACCAGGTGCGGACGATGCTGCGGTTTGAGGTTGACGCAGGTGAGATAAAAAATCTCGAAGTCATCGAACTTGGCAAACGTGGATAACAAAAAAAGCCCGAACTATTGTCCAGGCTTTTCTTCGCACTAATAAACTAAGTTTATAGGATTACCTCAATCGGTCCACAGATTTTACGAGATCTTCATCCTTCTTGATTGCTTTGTTGGCCAAAGCTAAAAAAACGATAGAAACAATCGGTAAGAACATCCCAATACCTTTCTCGGAAACAATAGTTGTCTCTCCAGATAAATTTAGGGAACGATATACAAATAAGCCTAATAAAATTAAATTTAAAATTATATTCACCCTTCCGATAACGAATTGGTGTTGTCTTTTTTTATAAAAAAGAATCGATAATAATGATAGCGAAGTACTTAAGCCAAAAAGCGCTGTATAAACAGTACTTTGGTAAAAGTAAAATTCGGTTACGACGTCGAATGTTGTTTCATTCCACAAAGGAAAAATAAACGGAAGAACGCCGCTGGCTACTAGAGCTAGAATAAGATAAACCGTTTGAATCCTTTGAATCATTGCTGTAATTTCAGTCACAAAAATATATTTTCTTTTTTATAAATACTATTGTATCATTGATTTTTATTTGTATTATTGCAAGACAAATCCGTAAGTACTTCATCCTTCGGAGTGTTCACAATCTATAATTCACTACCCGCATTTTAAGTATTCCAATCCAAAAAACTTAATTCACAGTACATTCATGTTTGATATTTCTGCTTTAAAAGAAATGAAACTTCCGCGGTTGCAGGAAATTGCAAAAGCGACGAAAGCCATAAAATACCATGGCGTCAAAAAAGAAACACTTATTCAGCAAATTCTTGCACATCAGGCAGTCACAGAGCCTGGCCCGGCGCCTATTGCTGAGTCGGTCGATGACAAGCCGCGACGAGCGCGGATGCAGATTGAAAAGAAACCGGCTATCACCAAAAATTCTGATAATTTGTTTTCGGAAGCAGAAAAGTCACCACGTGATCTTCCCATAGTACAAGAAGTCGCTGACAGCAGGGAGGAACCTTCACCGACATTGCCGCAAAAAGACCGTAAGGTTATAAAATTCAAGAAAAATTTCGAAAAGAAAGATGCATCTTCCCGTGAAATGGTCGAAGCGTCGCGTGAAAATGTTATTGAGAAACCTGCTGGTGACGAAAGTTCGACAAAGAATCAGAACCCCAATTTTAAGACAGCACCCAAAGCTGCGCCGCACCAGAACGGAAACAGCAATCCGGGCCAGAATCAGCCAAATCAAAATCAGCCAAATCAGAATCAGAATCAAAACCCTAATTTCAAGAATAAAAAGAATAATTTCCGAGACGCCGATTTTGAGTTTGACGGAATAATCGAAAGTGAAGGTGTACTCGAAATGATGCCCGACGGTTATGGTTTTTTACGATCGTCCGATTACAATTATCTCGCCTCTCCTGATGATATTTACTTATCCACTTCACAAATACGACTTTTCGGCCTTAAAACCGGTGATACAGTAAAAGGTGTAGTGCGGCCACCAAAAGAAGGTGAGAAATTTTTTCCATTGGTTAGGGTCCTAAAAATCAACGGACACGATCCTCAGGTAGTACGTGACAGAGTTTCTTTTGAGCATTTGACGCCGGTGTTTCCGTCTGAAAAATTTATTTTGGCACAGAAACAGAGTACCGTTTCCACCAGGATCATCGATTTATTCTCGCCAATTGGGAAAGGTCAGCGGGGCATGATCGTCGCGCAGCCAAAAACCGGTAAAACAATGTTGCTGAAGGATATAGCCAATGCGATCGCGGCAAATCACCCTGAGGTGTATTTGATTGTATTACTGATTGATGAGCGCCCTGAAGAGGTAACTGATATGCAGCGAAGTGTTCGTGGTGAAGTCATTGCTTCCACATTTGACCGAGAGCCCCAGGAACATGTGAAAATAGCAAATATAGTACTGGAGAAATCCAAGCGTTTGGTCGAATGCGGGCATGATGTTGTAATCTTATTGGATTCGATCACCCGATTGGCCCGTGCCTACAATACCGTTCAACCTGCCTCAGGAAAGGTTTTAAGTGGTGGTGTGGATGCCAACGCTCTTCAGAAACCAAAGCGATTTTTTGGTGCTGCGCGAAATGTTGAAAACGGGGGGTCGTTGAGTATCATCGCAACTGCTCTTACCGAAACAGGTTCGAAAATGGACGAAGTTATTTTTGAGGAATTCAAAGGTACCGGAAATATGGAATTGCAATTGGATCGTAAAATCGCAAACAAGCGTATCTTTCCTGCTATCGATCTTACATCGTCAAGTACTCGTAGGGATGATTTGCTGTTAGATGAAAAGACTTTGCAACGTATGTGGATTATGCGCAAATACCTTTCTGACATGAATCCGGTTGAAGCAATGGACTTTATAAATGACCGTTTTAAGAAAACCAGAAATAATGAGGAGTTCCTTATTTCGATGAATGACTAGATTTTATCTTACACATAAAAAAACCCGCAATCTCTGATTGCGGGTTTTTTTTATTAAAATAGTGAAACCTATTGAACTATAATCTTTCTCGTTTCAACAACTTGATCGGATGTGATTCGGATAAAATAGAATCCGGACTGAAGATTTTCAATGGAGTAAACCTGGTCGTGTGCTTGTGGAGAATCCATTAGCTGAATGATTTGCCCGCGGATATTTACCACCTCAATCCGATCGATATCTTTTTCAGACGAAATGTACACTGTACCGTTCGGCGACGGATTCGGGTACAGTTTCAATTCTGCCACCGCAAAATCCGCAGTAGATAAATTGAGGGCTGTACAATTAGTCACCCATACTTGGCACGCGTATGCCGGATTATCGATATACGGATTGCGATTACCCTGAAAATTATAAACTGCATTATTAATGGCAATTTCGCGTGCTGACACCGGATCGTTTGTATGCCAAGTAAGCAGAATGTTTAAAAAAGTATCATTGAATACCTTGTTGATACTGCCGTCGAACATTACCGTAGCTTGAGTTGAAGAACCATTGGCGGCGGCATAAAAATTATCCATCAGGTCCTGATAGCGGGTTGCGAAATATAACAGACTCCGCGCCACATCGCCTTTAAATTCGTCAATTGGTTCAAATACAGTCCCGGTGAATCCCGCCGAATAGCCCGAATTTAAGTTCGTACCTCTTTTAGAACCGTTGGTAGAGGTATAATTGGCAGATGCGACGACGCCGAAGGGCAGATTGCCGCGGACACCGTTTACCCATCCGTCTGTTGGCACGACGTGGAAGGGATCATTTTTCATCGGATTAACCTGGTAATTATCGAAATAGGACTGCGGTACCAAATGTTCACGATTGTAACAAATGCCTTCCGCACTGTAATTTCCGCATTGGTCAGAACCCGGGGTGTATTCATAACTATCGGTACCCGATGGTCGTTCGGAGTATATGTCGAGCAAGGTGTTATTCACTTCGTAGAAGTTGTCCCTGTAAGCGGAATTTGTATAGAGACTCCACAATGAATTATAACCCTGGTCACTATGACCGCTTGTAATGATTGTTTTCAACTGAGTTTTTAGCGTGTATCCAGAGCCAGTGGCACTGTTATAATAGCCGGCCGGAGCCTGAGCGGTCGCGAAATGCGATATGGCAAGTAAAATGAGGAAGTAAGTTTTTTTCATGGGGCAAGTATTATAATTTTCTTTCAAGAAGTGCCATGTAAAATCCGTCAAAACCAGATTCTGAGGCGAGTTTTTTTTGATCTTTCACAAAGGTAAAGTTTTTTCCGATGTCAGTTTTAAGGAATTTCTCGACCTGCAGTTGATTTTCTGATGGTAAAATCGAACAGGTCGCGTAAACTAATTTGCCGCCGGGCTTGACGATTTTGGAATAGCTTTCGAGGACTTCGGCCTGAACATTACGGATATTGTCGATAAATTCAGGTTGCAGTTTCCATTTGGCATCGGGATTTCGTTTTAAAACTCCCAAACCGCTGCACGGTGCGTCTATCAATACGCGATCTGCTTTTTCGTGCAGTTTTTTAATGACTTTGGTAGAATCGATGATTCGATACTCAATATTAAAGGCGCTATTTCGTTTGGCGCGCAGCTTCAATTGTTTGAGTTTGCTTTCGTACAAATCCATTGCAATCAATTGTCCTTTGTTTTGCATAAGTGACGCCAAATGCAATGTTTTTCCACCCGCACCGGCGCAGGTGTCGACAACTCTCATGCCTGGTTCAACGTCGAGGAAAGCAGCAACGAGTTGGGAATTTGCATCCTGAACTTCAAAGAATCCGCTATGGAAAGCATCCGTCATAAATACGTTGGCACGTTCCTTCAGAACCAACGCATCGGGCTGATCTTTTAAGAATTCGGTTTCGATATTCTCATCCATCAAAATCGCCCGCAGTTTTTCCTTGGTGGTTTTTAGTGTATTGACTCGCAGGATAACTTTCGCTTGTTGATTTTGAGCTGCAATTTCAGTAGCCCATTGCTTTTCGCCAAGTTCCTTCACGCCAAGGGCGTCCATCCAATCAGGGATCGATTCCTTGATGGCACGAACTTTCGACAATTCGTCGAATCGGCCTTTTATTTTTCGTTCGGGAGTTCCTTCCAGCTGGCGCCAGTCGGGTATGGGGTAACCGCGTAAAACAGCCCAAACGGCGAAAAGTCGCCAAAGGTTATCACGGTCAAACGGTTCGCGTACTTCGGCAATTTCGGCATAAAGTCGTTTCCAGCGGACAATTTCATAAATAGTTTCTGCAACAAACTTCCTATCGGAACTTCCCCAGCGCTTATCTTTTTTCAGTGCACGGGCCACGACTTTATCGGCGTACTCGCCTTCGTTAAAAATGGCATGCAGCGAATCAATTGTTGTATAAACCAGGTTTCTGTGTAATCTCATGTAAATTGTAAAAATGCAAAGGTACAGTTTTTAATTCCGATTTTCCTTGGCACTAAAGTGGTTGGAACAAAAAAAGCACCGCTGACTGACGGTGCTTTTGTGCTATTAGAAAATTATCGACGCCCTGATGACGCTGATCGAGTGGATGTTGATGCCCGCTGATGCGTACTCGGCGAACTTGCAGACCGACTCGTTGTCGTACTCGGTCGCGTTATTGAAGGTGCCGATCTCTGCGTGTTCATTGAAATGTTAGTAGATCGCGAAGCATTTGATGAAGCTGATCTTGAACTGGCAGTTCGAGCCGTTGTATTGTTGCGCTGCGTCGTCGTATTCCGGACTGCAGGTGCTGAATTTTGTCGAGCTGTATTTCCCGAAGTTTGATAACGGGAAGAAGTACTCCGGGTGGCAGTTGGTGTAGATGTACGCTCTACACTAGTCCGCGTGCTTGCCGCCGACGAACGGGCAGCAGTTGGTGTAGATGTACGCTCTACACTAGTCCTCGTGCTTGCCGCCGACGAACGGGTAGCAGTTTGTGTTCGATTTGCATTGTCAGCCCTTGCTGCAGTGCTACGGGTTGCCGATGTGCTATTTCGAGTTGAGGCAACATTCGATCTCGTTGCAACCAAATCATTCCTATTGGTCGCCGTGGTACGCTGTGCGAAAGATCTTTCGGGATATTGCCTTTCATATGCATTCGCTCTTGTTGTACTGTGAAGGGCAACTGCTCGTTGGCTGCGACGCACATTTACATAATTGTAATGATGGTGATTGTTTATATGAACGTGGATGTGATTGTGGTAGATGTGCGCTGGATACGGATTCCAGGCATAGTAATACGTTGGATAATAACCCCAATACCAGGTTGAAAAGTACGGTCGGTAATGACGAACCCAAAAAGTATTATAGATTACGGGTGTGTGAACATATACTGGCTCGTAAATATAATTCTGACCATACATATAAACGTCACCAACTACTTGGATTTGAACGCGATTTCGACTGTCACGTTCCACTTCGACCGTGGCAACATCCTGAAATAAATCACGTCCTATAACTGACTGGATAATTATTAGGTGGGTACTACCTTCAACTGATTCGATCACTCGAAGATAATCGACCATATTATCGCGGTTTAAATCCAGGTTCGAGATCTGTAATTTGGGATCGTTCAGTCGCCGTTCGAAATCTGCTAAATCCTCTGAATCGCCAAAGATGGATGCAACGGCTCTAAGATCGAGGTTATCGCTAATTTCAGGAGTATATGCATTAACTGTAGTGCGATCCTGCGCTGAGGCAAGGTTGCTAAAAAGCGCGAGGGTAAATGCGAATGCTAGTATCTTGGTTTTCATAACGTGGAATTTTAGGTGGTGGAATAGTTTTTGACGTCTGGCGGCGAATATTCAATATCTGTGCCAGTATTCATTTTCGCACTTAACTCGTAATTCCTACTTTTGTATTTATGAAGTCTATAATTTTTTCACTATTTCTGCTATTGTGTGCCTTCCATATGTCTTTCGCGCAAAACCGTACCGATATCTATTCGGAAGTTCAGGTCGATACGATACTACACGGAGACTACAGTATCCGCGCACTATTGATCGACGGGAGTACTTTATATTACGGAGCGGATAAGTCGCGAATTGGTTACATAAATGTTGCCACTGAGCAGCGCATGGAATTTCGCTATGAAGTCGAAGATCTGGAATTTCGCAGCATCGCCAAAACACGTGATCATATTTTCGCATTGAATGCCGGAAGCCCTGCTGTTCTCACGAAAATGAACAAGGACGGAAGTGATTTGAAAGTAGTTTATGATGATTATAATCCCAAAGTGTTTTATGACAGTATGCAATTTTGGAATAATTATGAAGGAATTGCGGTGGGAGATCCACTTAAAGGTTGTATGGCCATTGTAATTACGCGCGACGGCGGGAAAAACTGGCGCAGGTTACCGTGTTCGGTATTGCCACCTGTCATCGAAGGAGAAGCGGCATTCGCGGCGAGCAATACGAACATAGTGGTGAAAGGGGACCGCACCTGGATAGTCACCGGAGGCGCAGTGTCACGAATATTATATTCTCCCGATAAAGGAAAAAGTTGGTTTCTTTCCGATACGCCGATAGTAAGCGGCCAATCAACGACAGGAATTTATTCGGCTGATTTTTACGATTTCAAATACGGTTTTATAGTTGGAGGCGATTACACTAAGCCAGAGATGAATAATCAGAATAAGGCGATAACCACCGACGGAGGGCAGACTTGGAAAACTGTTGCCGATAATGCCGGTTTTGGCTATGCTTCATGCGTACAGTTCGTTCCCGACGGCGATGGTGCGCAGCTAGTTACTGTGGGTCCGTCGGGACTCCAGTATTCATCCGATTATGGGAAAACCTGGACGCAATTATATGCCGACCCATCCTTATACACCATCCGCTTTCAAAACAGCAGGACAGCCTATGCTGCAGGAAAAAATAAAATCATAAAAATTACTTTTAAAAACTGATCGCTAGCGACTTTTTCCTTTATAATGGCGAAGCAGCTTTCGGTTAAAATCTTCTTCCGCCTTTTTCAATTTTACAATTTTTAGCGGGCCGAATTCCTTTTCTTCGGTCAAATTTAGTTGCGCTGTCAGATTCGATCTGAAGATCAAGGTTTAATTCAATACTGAATTTATACTGTCACGCCTCACCGACCTTGGTGCGGGCCGCGGCGTAGCTCGTGTTGCAATTATAGTATCTTTTGCAATAGGCACTTCTATCGGAATAAAGACTTCAGTTACCCATTTGGAAGGCTGCTTTATTTCATCGGCACCGATCTTAAAAGATTCTACAGCGACCGGAGCACCACTGCGGCTCAATTTGTTTGAGGCGATGTATTCGTTTGCCCGCAGCCAGCTTTTCTGAAGATGTGAATAATCACCGTTAAGTATTGTATTGACTGCCGTCATTCCCTCCATTCGTCCAAATGACATATCGCTGCCCGGGGTGATGTGTATCTCCTCGGCAACCGGCATACATACCGAAAACTTGGTGGTTCCGGCGGTTATATCGTATGTATGGTAAACTATAAATGGCGGTCCGGCAGCTTTTATCTGATTTTCATCGAAGAAATCCTCCATCCGCGTAAGCATAATTCGCATATTGCGGTGATGATTCGCGATTTTACTATTGACGGTTTGGCGCAGAAAACTCACTGCAGGTTTTTGCACAATGCCTTTAAAGGCGACTTTATAGGAATTGATTTCGTAGTCCAGGTTATTATCAATTTTGGAAAGTCCCTTTTCAAATGAGTTACCCACTATCGTAACGGCACCGCCCTGCAGGGTAGCGTCGATTTTGTCCATAAAAGCCAATTCACCGCGTGCCCTCCATGTTATTTTAGTCCCGCCAACGGTATCTTTTAAACTCCAGTAATAAACTGATTTATTGTTCCCGTTCGTCACTCTTTGCACAATACTGTCATTTTCACGTAAATACAATGTACGTACCATGCCGTCGCCTGTGTCTGAACTCCACATGTAGTAACTGCCGACTCCATGGGTTTTTTGCGGATATTTTGTTTTCATCGACGCATCCTGCCACGGAACCCATTGATCCCAATTCCGGTAATCGGCCAAATAATTGAAAACGGCCTGCTGTGATGACTTTATTATTATGCTGCGTTCAACTTCATACGTACCTTTTTGAGTAGCAATAAAAACTGTAGATGCAAAAAGCATCAGAATAAGAAGCAGAAAGACATATTTAATTAAACGCATGCGTGCAGTACTAGATTTTATGAGGTAAAGTTAAATATTTTATTGTAGGCTATCCAAAAAATGATTTTGCAGCCTTAGTGTAAAGATTCTATATATTTGCGTACAAAACAAACATTATTCAGTATGAAAATGCAAAAACTTTTCGCAGTTGTTCTCGCAACGTTTCTCATTATTTCATGTAAAGAAGAAACCACTGTAAAAACCACCATAAAGCAAAGTGCCGATTTTGAAGTGGAGGCTGAACAATTTGCCGACATTAAAGTGCTTCGCTATGATATCCCCGGTTGGGAGAATCTTAGCCTGAAAGAACAGGAATTTGTGTACTATCTTTCCAAGGCCGGAATGGCTGGGCGGGACATTATCTGGGATCAGAACTACAAGCACAACCTGAAAATCCGAAAAGCGCTCGAAAATATCTATACCACTTATAAAGGCAACAAATCGTCGGCCGACTGGAAGAATTTTGAAATCTACTTGAAGCGGGTTTGGTTTGCCAATGGTATCCATCACCATTATTCAATGGAGAAAATCAAACCGGAATTTTCATTGGGATATTTCAACCAACTGTTGGCTGATACCAAAACTGACCTGGCGCCCGATGTTGTTGTCATTTTGTTCAATGACCAGGATTCAAAAAAGGTGAATCTTGACGAATCGAAAGGTTTGCTTGAAGGTTCAGCTGTCAATTTTTATGATACGGGAATCACGGCACAGCAAGCCGAAGAGTTTTACAAAAGCAAAACATCGGCCGATACTAAAAGACCTGTTTCTTTTGGACTGAATTCGAAATTAGTTCGTGACGCCAATGGCAATATCACTGAAAAGGTTTGGAAAAGCGGTGGTATGTATGGACCGGCAATCGATAAAGTGAT
>JADMKR010000148.1 GCA_015478765.1 Flavobacterium sp. | reverse complement strand
CCCAAAATAAAGTTCTACATCAGCGTCAATGAAGTGCTTGATTCGGTTGAAGATTTTGATGCAACCAATACGGCTCTCGATGAGAAAATAAAAAATATCCTGCAGGATCTTAATATAATTTAATGAGTTATTTTAAAAAAATACTGCCGTTCGCTTTGCCTTATAAGCGATATGCGTATTTAAATATATTTTTCAACATTCTTTACGCGCTGTTCAGCACGCTGTCTTTCATTGCGCTGATTCCGGTGTTAAAGGTAATCTTCAACGACAAAAAGGAAATTTTTACCAAACCTGATTACCAAACCGCCGCCAGCCTGAAAGATTATGTGGAGAATTATCTGAATTATTTCCTGACCGATTCGATTGAAAAACATGGAAACTTCACGGTGTTGATGTACATGATCCTTGTAATTATCGTGATCTTTCTGCTCAAGAACATGTTTAATTATTGGGCCATGTATTTCAGTACATTCATGCGCAACGGAATTTTAATGGACATGCGTGAGGCTTTGTATCGAAAAATCACCTCACTCCCACTGGGTTATTATTCCAGAACTACAAAAGGAGACGTGATTTCGCGTACTATTGCCGATGTCAACGAGATCAGCGGATCGTACCTGTCGATTCTCGAAATGGTGGTTCGTGAGCCGCTGACCATAATTTTCACATTGGGCGCCATGATTTTCCTGAGTTTTAAGCTGACACTTTTTGTGTTGTTTTTCATTCCGATATCGGGATTTATAATTTCCAAAATCGGAAAATCTTTGAAAAAGAATTCAACCATCGTCCAACAGGAACAGGGGAAAATTTTATCAATCCTCGAAGAAACCCTGGGAGGTCTTCGCGTGATTAAATCATTTACGGCCGAAGACAAGTTCAGGTCGTCTTTTAAGACAACCAGCCTGAAATTTTTTGATTATTCGAACATCGTTCTCAACCGACAGAACCTGGCGTCACCCATGAGCGAATTCCTCGGGATCATGGTCATTGGGATTTTGCTGGTTTATGGCGGTTATCTTGTGTTCATCGATAGGCAAATGGAAGCCGGATTTTTTCTGGGCTACATCTTGCTGGCCTATAATATCCTTACGCCTGCCAAAGCAATTTCGAAAGCGAGTTACGGACTAAAGCGCGGAAACGCATCGGCCGAGCGCGTTCTCGACCTGCTTGAGCAGACCAACCCAATTGTGGATAAACCGGCGGCAGTCAAAAAAGACGATTTTACCGATTCGGTCTCGATCGAAAATATTACATTTATGTATGAGGATGAGCCCGTACTGAAAAACTTCTCTTTACATGTTCGCAAGGGTCAAACGGTGGCACTCGTGGGCCAGTCGGGAAGCGGAAAGAGCACCATTGCCAATTTGCTGACCCGATTTTACGATGTTCAGCAAGGATCGATAAAAATTGACGGTGTGGACATTCGTGATTTCCAGTTGAAATCGCTGCGCGGATTAATGGGATTGGTGACGCAGGACAGTATCCTCTTTAACGACACCATCCGAAACAACATTGCTTTGGGGAAAGAGAATGCAACCGATGATGAGATTATTCAGGCGCTGAAAGTGGCAAATGCTTACGAATTTGTGGCTGAATTGCCGTTGGGTATCGAAACCAACATAGGTGATAGCGGAAATAAACTATCCGGCGGACAAAAACAGCGGCTTAGCATCGCCAGGGCAGTTTTGAAAAATCCGCCTATCATGATTCTCGACGAAGCGACTTCGGCATTGGATACCGAGAGCGAGCGACTTGTTCAGGTTGCATTGGAAAATATGATGCAGCATCGAACATCGGTAGTTATCGCTCACCGTTTGTCAACTATCCAAAAAGCAGATCTCATCGTAGTTATGCAACGCGGCCAGATCGTCGAACAGGGAACACATGAAGATTTGCTGGCCTCGGACGGCACCTATAAAAAGCTGGTAATGATGCAGTCGTTCGAATAACAATAATTAGGGGCAATATCAACGCCTATGTATGTATCTGACAAGAATATTAAACTTCCTACAGATCCAAATACCATTGTCTGGAAATACCTCGACCTGTCTAAGTTTGTCGATCTGCTTTTAACCCGGCAATTATTTATGTCGCGTGCCGATAAGTTTGAAGACCAATACGAGGGCACTTTCAGCGAACCCACATTCGAAGAAATCCGAAAAATATCCAGTGACAATCCTGCTTTTCTCCATCAGTACAAAAAACATCGCGAGCGCGTTGTGATAAGCAGCTGGCACACAAACGAATGGGAGTCGTTTGCGATGTGGCAGATTTTCACGCAAAACAACGAAGGCCTTGCCATACAATCGACTTTAGGTCGTCTCAAACAAGCGCTGACAATTGATACTACTTACAAACAATATATAGGTGAAGTAAATTATATCGATTACAAAAAGGACTACATTCCATTTGAGGACGAGTTTTTTCCGTTCTTGTTCAAGCGGCGAAGTTTCCAATACGAGCGTGAAGTCAGGATACTTACCGATGTCACCACTTTGGGAAAAGAAATTGACAACGGCCTCAAAGTTCCGATAGACATCCAGGAACTGATCGAGAAGATTTACATTCATCCGAAATCGGAGGTTTGGTATAAAAATCTTGTCATTGAACTCGTTCGCCGGCTGGGTTTCGATTTCATCATCGAAAAGTCGGATCTCGAAAGCGATATTTTGATTTAATTTTTCGAATACACATTAACAGATTCGCATAATTTTTTTTTGTAGGTTTAAATCCTTAAACGACAGCGGGATGGAAAACATGCAGAGTACAGTCTGTAAGAATTGCAGTAATTTAAATATTGGTAATTATTGCCCGGAATGCGGGCAGAAGGCGCGAACCGCCAAAATCGACATCCGATATTTACAGGAAGAGGCTAAATATACTTTTTTCCATATTAATAGCGGCTTTTTCTATACGCTCAAACAGCTGCTTACGCGGCCCGGGCACATGATAAGGGAATACATCGAAGGCCACCGCGTTAAACACTATAAACCGTTACTGTTGTTATTTGTACTTGCGGGTGTTTACGGCTTTTTATTGCACTATATCGACATACCGGCAATTATGAAGGCTGCAATACCTGAAAACAAAAACCAGCTCGATCTTGCTCCCATGTTCCGGTGGATGACATCGAATTACTCCCTGGTGGAGATTATGCTTTTACCGCTGGTCTCTTTTTGCTCATGGCTTGCTTTTAGGAAGTGGGGCTACAACTTCATCGAACATATTATTCTGAATGCCTATGCGGCTGGCTTGCGGTTGACTATCTCCATTCTGTTTTTTCCGTTGATGCTGACTACCACAAACATGATGTTGTATTCAATGCTTGGCGGAGTTCTTTCGATGATTACCTATCTGGCAACGGGCTGGACCTATGTGCAGTTTTTCTCCAACAGGCCTTTAGGCGAAACGATTATCCGGGTTCTGGCAATGATTTTTCTGATATTTTTAATTTCCGCCATTGGAGGATTTATCGGCATTACAATCTACATACTTTACTTCCACAAGTAAAGAGTTTATACAGGATTGTATTCGGTAGGTTGCCATTCATTAGCAGAGAGATCAAGATAAAAGTAATGAACCACGTCGTTGCGGTCTATTTCACCATTCTTGTTCTCGTCCTCAATAGTTCGGAAGTACAATCTATTATTGGCTTCAACCACGTACCAGTCGACCAGTTCGTGTAATTCGGGTGAGATTTTT
>JADMKR010000147.1 GCA_015478765.1 Flavobacterium sp. | reverse complement strand
ATTTCGCGCAGTCCCGTTGTCGGGAATTGCTATCTTTGCACAAATATTCAAAATGGAAAATATAGTTACCGAACTAAAGTGGCGAGGTCTTTACCACGATAGCATGCCAGGCACCGAAGAGCAACTTACAAGCGGGCCAACTACTGCATACATCGGGTTCGATCCAACCGCCGATTCGCTACACATCGGAAGTCTTGTGCAGATTATTTTACTAGTACATCTCAAACGATTTGGTCACAGACCCATCGCATTGGTGGGCGGGGCCACAGGTATGATTGGCGATCCGTCGGGTAAATCGGATGAACGAAACCTTTTGAACGAAGAAACATTGGCTAAAAATGTTGCCGGAATCAAAAGTGTGTTGTCACGATTTTTGGATTTCAACGATGAATCGGGTGCGATCATGGTAAATAATTACGATTGGATGAAGGACTTTTCGTTCATTGATTTCGCGCGCGAAGTCGGCAAGCGAATTACGGTAAACTATATGATGGCCAAAGATTCGGTCAAGAAGCGGCTTCAGGGTGAAGTGGGCGAGGGAATGTCGTTTACCGAATTTACCTACCAACTCATTCAAGGTTACGACTTTTATCATTTGCATAAACATTACAACTGTAAGCTGCAAATGGGCGGGTCTGATCAATGGGGCAATATTACGACGGGCACGGAACTCGTGCGGCGTATGAATGTGGGCGATGAATCGGCGAAAGCCTATGCGCTTACCACGCCATTAATTACCAAGGCCGATGGCTCGAAATTCGGCAAAAGTGAGGGTGGTAATATTTGGCTGGACAGCGATAAAACATCGGTTTATAAATTCTATCAATTCTGGCTGAATGCGACCGATGCCGATGCCGAAAAGTATATCAGGATATTTACGTTTATCGGTCAGCAGGAAATTCAGGAGTTAACGGATGAGCATCAGCAGGCACCGCACCTGAGGGTGTTGCAGAAAAAGTTGGCGCAGGAGATAACAGTTTTTGTGCATGGCACCGAAGAATATGAAAAAGCCGTGAAGGCATCCGCGATTTTATTTGGAAATTCAACGGCAAGTGATTTACGGGATCTTGACTCGGCTACATTCCTTGAAATTTTCTACGGTGTCCCACAGGCAAACATTTCTCGGGAGGAAATTTCAGCAACTATCGATATAGTATCACTGTTGAATGAAAAAACAGGTTTTCTGAAATCAAATGGCGAAGCGAGAAGAGCATTGGCCGAAAATTCGATTTCGGTAAATCGCGAAAAAGTTAGCGAGGATTTTATATTGACTGAAAGTCACTTAATAGGAAATGAGTTTGTATTACTGCAGCGTGGCAAAAAGAATTACTTTATCGTACGGATTAATTAACCGTCATAAAACCATCAGGTTACATCCACGTATATCGCTGTTGTCGAATCGCCCCAGGATTTCAAACTGATCATTAGGCAGTACTTTTCCGAGGTCTTGCGTGGCAATAAATGAACATGAATACACATTGGCCAGATCGATCACATTGATTCCGCCGCTTTTTCCGTCAGCCATGTACGCAAGCGCATCCTCAGGATCGCGGATTAAAATATTCATCCATGGCGGACATTCAAAAACACCATTTCCGGTAGAATATGCCTGCGACAGCAATTCGGTCATTCCATATTCAGAGTGGATTTTCGAGACACCGAAGCCTTTGCAAAGTAGCTCATGAAGTTCCTCTCGGATGAGTTCCTTGCGCCGTCCTTTCATGCCGCCGGTTTCCATGACGATTGTATTGTGTAAATTGAATTTCTGATATTCAATTAAATCCAGCAGGGCATAAGAGACGCCAATCAGGATTACGTTTTGTCCCGATTTGTCGAGCTCATTTAATTTCTGGGCCAGTTCTTCAATGTTGTCAAGATAAAATCCGCTGTCCCGATGATTGGACGCCTTGATTAAATCAGACACCATATAAATCAGCGACGACCCTTGGCGCTGAAGGTACGATGGAAGTAGTGCCAGCACTGTGAAATCTTCAATGTTCCCGTACGTTCGCGCAAATCCCTGACGGAAGCTTTGCTTGTAGATTTCGAGATCATGCACCAAATGCCGACTTGTGATGGCGCCAGTGGTTCCGGAGCTGGTAAATTCAATATCGACCTCCGCCTTTGTAGTAACTTCGTGGCTTTTGAAAAATTCGATAGGTAGAAACGGTATTTGTCTGACTAATTTTACCGCGTCCTTTTTTACTTTTAAGTGTTCGCAAAACTCCCGATATACCAAGTTGGAGTCATATTGATACCTAAAAATCTTCAGCGCAATTTTGTCGAAATTTTTACGGTTTACAATCGAAAATATGTCGGTAGCAGTAATCAAATTTTTTTTACAAAAATACTATTTTAGAGCGGATGTCATTCTCCTAAAATAAAAAAAGCCCCGATTTCTCGAGGCTTAAAATTATATTCAGATTGATTATCGGATAACCAATTTTCTTGTAGCTGTTTTACCTTCTTCGGTAATTTTCACAACATAAACTCCGCCAGAAAGATTGGCAACGTTTACTGCGCTTGCAGTTGTAGTTTTCAAAACCTGCTTCCCAACTACATCGTAGATTACGACTGTTTTAGTTGATGCAGAATTGCTGTCAATATACAGAGTTCCATTGGTTACAGGATTCGGGTAAACCTTAAGGCCCGGGATCGCGTGCTGTGCAACACTAAGTGAGTATTGCCCAAGAGGAGCAGCTGTGTTTAATTGTTCAGCAGTGTTGCAAAGACCAGTTCCGTCTAATGAGTTTATTGGAAAGAATGTCCAGCTTGCTTCGTTGAAAGTACCGGTAGGGATGCTGCCGTCATTTCTTACTGCGTATGAATCCAACCATTCCCAAGTTGTTCCTGTTCCGTCAACATCGCTTACGCCAAATTGATCGATAACAACTGAAGTAGCCGTATTGATAATTCTGATACGGTCATCACCATTAAGGTTCATAACTCCCGACTCAATTGAATTTGCAGCAGTAATTGCAGGATATTCTGCAGTTGCAAGTGCTAAGTTCCCATTTGTCATTACAATGTAAACGAACTCGTTTGTACGAATTCCAAATGAAGAAAGATCTTGTGAACCGCTGGTACCAACTGCCCAATCGGTATTGGCGTTTGTCTGATTCTGAACGGTGAACTGTGAAAAGTCTACTGCACCATTTGCGTAGATTTCAAGTACTTTTGGTATTCCGCCGGTGCACGGGCCATCAAGAACTGCAGTTAATACAGGTACTTGTGCAAATGCAGAAACGGATAAAACCGCGAAAAATAGAGAGTAAAGTTTTTTCATTACTGTTTTTTTTGTTGTTTAAGCGTCAAAGATAAACACAATTTCTGACGGTGAAAAATTATCAATGTAAAAATAACATTAATAAACGAGAGAAGTCACTTTTAATAAAAATAGTATTTATCTGATTATCAGTTTTCTTGTAGCCGTAATTTCCCCCTCGCGAATTTTAATTATGTACACTCCGGGTGATAGAGAAGAAACGTTAAGTTCTTTGGAGGTCAGCGAAGTTTGTAAAACTTCCTTTCCCAAAACATCGAATATTGTGATACCTTTAGTCATCGCCGTTTTAGAAGTGATGAATATTTTTCCTTCACTAACAGGGTTCGGGTAAAAACCAAGGTATTCCGATGTTGGCCTTTCCTGTGCCGAAAGCGGGGCCAGAGATAAG
>JADMKR010000146.1 GCA_015478765.1 Flavobacterium sp. | reverse complement strand
CATCACGGTCTTCGTATGACAGACTTCTTCCGGTCTTGTATCGCAGGTTCAGGCTCGTATTTTTGTCGCCAATGACTTTCGACGGATTTTTTACATTGATGGTGCCATGATCGGTGGTGATGATGAGTTTGAATCCCATTTGCTGCGCTTGTTGAATGATTTCGAGCAATGGCGAGTTGCGAAACCAACTTAGTGTTAGAGAACGATAGGCCTTATCATCGGGTGCAAGTTCTTTTACTACATCCATCTCAGTCTTTGCATGCGAGATCATGTCGATAAAATTATATACTATCGCCACTAAATTATGATCTTTCAGCGATTTGAAATTCTCGGCGAGTTTTTTACCGTTCGCCATGTTGGTAATTTTAAAATAATCGTGTTTGATGTTTAGTCCGAGCGACTTTAAATGGGCGGCAAGAAATTCAGCTTCGTATAGATTTTTTCCACCTTCATCGACGTCATTACGCCAATACTGCGGAAATTTCTTTTCCATTTCCAATGGCGTCATGCCAGAAAAAATAGCGTTTCGCGCATACTGCGTTGCTGTGGGTAAGATTGCATAGTATGGAACCTCTTTTTCAAGTTTGTAATGATTTCCCACTACGTATTCGAATGCCTTCCACTGATCGTATCGAAGGTTATCTATAACAACGAACAATACCGGCCGTTCTTTTTTTGTGATTTCAGGTACTACCAGTTCGCGAAAGAGCGTATGTGACATTATCGGTCGGTCGGCTTTTGGCTCAAACCAATCTTCATAATTGCGTTCGATGAATTTCCCAAACTGTGAGTTTGCCTCAACTTTTTGAGACTCGAGGATCTCGACCATGCTTTGATCTTCAATGTTTTCGAGACCCAATTCCCAGAATAGTAATTTTTTATAACAGTCGATCCATTCCTCCCAAGAGTTCACCATGGCCATTTCCATCGCAATTTTCCGGAATTCCTTTTGATAGTCGAGTGTCGTTTTTTCAGAAATCAGACGACTGTGGTCCAGGTTTTTTTTCAGGCTGAGTAAAATCTGGTTAGGATTTACGGGCTTTATCAGGAAATCGGCAATTTTCGAACCTATTGCTTCTTCCATGATATATTCCTCTTCGCTTTTGGTGATCATAATCACCGGAATACTCGATTTCTTTTCTTTTATTTCCGAAAGCACTTCGAGGCCGCCCATGCCCGGCATATTTTCATCCAGGAAGACGATGTCGAAATTTTGCTCATCGAACATATCGATTGAGTCCCGTCCGTTGTTGCAGGTAGTCACGTGATAACCTTTCTTTTCCAGAAAAATTATATGCGGTTTGAGCATGTCGATTTCGTCGTCGACCCAAAGTATTTTTATCTGATCCATAGGTATAAATAAGGCAGCAATTTAACATATATAAAAAATGTCTGCTCTTAAAATTATCGTAAAGTTATAATTGTTGGTGTCAGTGGTTGTTGTTAAAATTTAAAACCTTAACAGCAAAAGCAAAATGTCAGCAAAATAAATACGTAACTTTATAGAAATAAGCATTTTAACTTAATTAGCCATGGATATAAAATTACCAGGCGTGCAGAATCGGGAGGATTTGGGCAGCCAGTTGACAGACGAAAGGGAGGCGGTTAAATTGACCACCATAAATGAAAAGGACGAATGCGCAGAACAACCGCCACTGCGAAAGATTCATACCAAACATCATAGTTGCGGACGATATAAGATGTTTTCGAACTATTCATCGGCGCAACATACTCCCTGGACATCAACCGGGGCATAAGTAGCTGAATATTAACGCGCTGTTAAATTTGCTAAGTTTTCTATAATTAATTTGGGTGTGGTAGCATTAAGAGATAACTTTAAAATTATAACTAAAAAACACTAGTATGGACTTTAAAAATAAATCCCCCGAAGAGTTAAAAGCAAGCCGAGAACGCGAACAACAAGAGTTTGCAGAAGCGGAGCGAAGAGCGCAGGCGAGAGCCGAAGAACAACAAACGGATGCAGGTCTGGATCCCTCAGCCGAAATCGAGCCCTCTCAGACTCCTAAATTTCAGCAGCAACATGGAAATCGGAAGTATTCGATGTTTAGCAATGAGTCATCGGCAGATAACGTCGCCCGTACAAGGACAGATACTCATATTCAGTAATAAAAAGTGAAGAGCCTAAAATCCTGCTCATTGTTTCATATAAAATGAACCGCGAAGTACTGTCAATGTTAACGGCGGGTAGCAATTGAACAGGTTTTTACCAATAGAGGCGCAATTTTGCGCCTCTATTTATTAGAAATAGTAATCTTTAAATCAAAAAATCATGAACGACAAGATGAAGCTTATCCAACAATTGTATGAATGCGTAAGAGCGTGTCACCATTGCGCATCAGAATGTTTAAATGAAGATGCCACGATGATGGCCAACTGTATTCGAACCGATTTGGACTGTGCCGATATATGTTTGGTAACCGCCGGTTTACTGTCGCGAAATTCAAAACACGGTAAACATTTACTTTCAGAATGTATCGAAATATGCACAATATGTGCAAATGAATGTGAGAAGCACGATGATGATCACTGTAAAAAATGTGCAGAGGAATGCCGAAAATGCATTGAAGCGTGTAAATCGTTTCAGGAGGCAGCGTAAAAAAGAAAATCCCCAATTCGGGGACTTTTTATAATAATATAGAATGAGATTCTTAAAAATAGAAAGAGGTTTCAAATAAACTGAAACCTCTTTCATCAATAACCTAAATAACAAAATAGAAATCTAAACGTGTTTTTTAGGTCCTTAAAATTAATTCTGTTAGTAATTAACTATATCAAAGATAGTTCAGTTATGCTTAGAAACCAACAGCTTAACGAAAATTTAACCTTAATTGTTTAACATTACCGGCATTACAAGCATCGTCACGGTTTCACCGTCATCCAATCCATCAACAGGAGTTAGTATACCTGCGCGGTTTGGCAAAGACATCTCAAGCATGATCATATCACTCTGCAAATTGGTCAGCATTTCAGTCAGGAATCTTGAGTTGAATCCAATTTGCATATCATCGCCTTGATAATCGCACGTCAGCCTTTCTTCGGCCTTGTTTGAGTAATCGATGTCTTCAGCAGAAATGTTCAACTCTGCGCCCGCGATCTTTAATCGTATTTGGTGTGTGGTTTTATTGGAAAAGATAGCCACGCGTCTAACCGAGTTTAAAAACTGCATCCTGTCGATCATCAGCTTATTAGGATTTTCCTTTGGAATCACAGCTTCATAATTCGGGTACTTGCCATCAATCAGTCGGCACGTCAGAACATAATTGTCAAATGAAAAAGTAGCATTTGAATCGTTGTACTCGATCTTGACTTCGGCATCAGACGCGCCCAAAATACTTTTAAGGATATTCAGCGGTTTTTTCGGCATGATGAAATCGGCAACCTGAGAAGCGGTCACATCTGTTCGTGCATATTTGACCAGTTTATGCGCATCGGTAGCCACAAATGTCAGGCCTTGCGGTGAAAATTGAAAAAACACTCCCGACATTACCGGTCGCAAATCGTCATTTCCAGCTGCGAATATGGTTTTACTTACAGCAGTTGCCAAAACATCGGCGGGTACCAACGTTGTGGAAGGATCGTCAAGATTGACTGTTTTGGGGAATTCTTCGCCAGCGGCATAGGCAAGTGCATATTTTCCGGAATTCGAACTGATCTCAATTGTACTGTTTGCCTCCACTGTGAATGTCAAAGGCTGCTCTGGGAAAGTCTTTAGAATTTCCAATAATAGTTTGGCAGGAACTGCAACGCTGCCGGTGCT
>JADMKR010000145.1 GCA_015478765.1 Flavobacterium sp. | reverse complement strand
GATAGCAGCCCGATTACAATTAATATTGGAACCCGATTATTCACGAATGATTTTAGCACCCAGCGCACGCAGTCGTTCGTCGATTCGCTCGTATCCGCGGTCTATTTGCTCGATGTTCTGGATGGTACTTGTTCCTTTGGCAGAAAGCGCAGCAATCAACAATGAAATTCCGGCGCGAATATCGGGCGATGACATGATGGTAGCCTTGAGCTGCGATTTGAAATCATGTCCTATCACCACGGCGCGGTGGGGATCACAAAGAATGATCTTGGCACCCATGTCAATCAACTTATCGACAAAGAACAACCGGCTTTCAAACATTTTCTGATGTATCAGCACATCGCCTTTTGCCTGCGTAGCCACCACAAGTATGATGCTCAGCAAATCGGGTGTAAATCCTGGCCACGGCGCATCCGAAACTGTCAGGATAGAGCCGTCAATATCGGTTCTGATCTCGTAATTCTCATGTGTCGGGATGTAAATATCATCGCCACGCCGCTCTAGCGTGATGCCGAGCTTTCGGAAAACGTTTGGTATAACACCCAAATTTTCCCAACTCACATTTTTAATAGTGATTTCGCTTCGCGTCATGGCGGCCAAGCCAATCCACGATCCGATTTCAATCATATCGGGCAAAATACGGTGGTCGCAACCGCCTAATTTTTCAACACCTTCAATAGTTAAAAGATTTGAGCCCACGCCTGTAATTTTGGCGCCCATCGAATTCAGCATTTTACATAACTGCTGCAGATATGGCTCGCACGCGGCGTTGTAAATTTGGGTCGTGCCTTTGGCCAAGACTGCCGCCATCACGATGTTGGCAGTTCCCGTAACCGATGCTTCATCAAGCAACATCGTCGCGCCCGTCAAACCATTTGGCGCTTCGACGCCATAAAAATGATCTTCCCGGTTGTAGCGAAATTTGGCACCCAGATTTATAAAACCTTCAAAATGAGTATCTAATCGGCGGCGGCCAATTTTATCACCGCCCGGTTTTGGTATGTATCCCTTTCCGAACCTGGCCAGCAATGGCCCAACAATCATAATCGATCCGCGTAGAGCGCCGCCTTCTTTTTTAAAGGCTTCGGTCTCCAGGTAATCCACATTAAGATCATCCGATTCAAAAGTGATCGAACCTTGGCCGTTGCGCTGAATTTTTACACCCAGATTCCCCAGCAGGGTGATCAGTTTATTGACATCTATAATATCCGGAATATTGTTTATCGTTACTTTTTCAGGAGTCAGCAATACAGCACATAAAATTTGCAATGCTTCATTCTTTGCTCCCTGAGGCGTGATTTCACCTTTTAAGCGAATGCCTCCTTCGATTTTAAATACAGCCATTTAAATGTTGGTTTGTGGATTATAAGGGTTTGCGATTGTTGTTCTTATGGATCATATTGGCTTTACCCTTGGTGTTTTTTTGGATTTTCTGGGGACCGCCGGCCTGGATTTTATTGGATACCCGCTTGTTGGTTCGCATCAGGTCGGTGGTGTTGACCAGCTCTTCCGAACTTTGTGTAAGGTTGATTTTACCATCAGACAATTCATATAGATGTTCGAAAATCACATCGTCTTTCACTGTGTCTTTATTCCAGCTCAAGTAAGATTTCTTCATGTGGTTGGCAATAACTTTCACCAGGGCATTTTTGAGATCGCCGTCTTCCCATTCGTTGGCCACATCAATCATATACTTGATATTGTTACCGTAGAATCGGTATTTCGGGAAATTCTGAGGATATTTCAAAGGATCGGGTTTTAGCTGCAAAACTTCCCGCGATGGTATCGGATAAGGAGAATCGACATCGATCCTGAAATCGGACATGATAAACAACTGATCCCACAATTTGTGCTGAAAATCGGGCACGTCCCGCAAATGCGGATTGAGGCTTCCCATCACCTGAATGATGTACCTGGCCATTTTATTTCGCTCATCGCGATCTTCGATAACCGTAGCCTGATTGATGAGTTTCTGCAAATGCCTGCCATATTCGGGAATAATCAAATGCGTCCGTTCAGCATTGTATTCCAAATGATGCACAACATCATTGGCATTCTCTTTTTGATATTTTGTTACCATAATTATAAGGAGATGATGCCTTCGATATAAGACACCTCTATGTATTTCTCAATTATATGTTCGGCGCTGCCCATCGCCACATTCACCGATACGCTGGTATATTTACCCGTCTTCGACTGCCGCGTATCGATAACGGCGCCAAGTCCGTTGAAAGCCGCCTGGACCTGCTCAATTTTTAGCTGGTCAGACGGTACGATAAATTTAAATAAATATTCGGCCGGCCATGAATTGCTCTCGTTTAGTTTTTCCCGCAGCCGTATGTAAAATTCTTCGGTTTTTTTGTCCATCCGATAAAAATAAAAGCAAATATAAGTTATTGCATCAATATTCGATATCGTAAACCGGGTTTTAACCATACTAATTTTCATGCAGCTTGTCCCGCTCTCGCCTGTATCTTTTTATTGCAGAAAAATCGTTTTTCTTCGCGTATCCTGCCAGGCAATAAAAAGGATGCCGGCTCCATCGGGGCTGAAGCCCATCGTGAGAACAACATCGCAGTAATAATTCGCAAATTTGTGCAATTCGGCCGTAATCACTACATTCGCCCCTTTATTTTTTTTACCTGTGCAAAAAGAAATCATAGTGCTTATAGGCGGTCCGGGAACCGGCAAATCGTCTATCATCAGTCGGCTTACCGAGCAAGGATATTGCTGTTATCCCGAGATTTCGCGCGAGGTGATCAGTCAGGCGCAACAGCAGGGAATCGCACAACTTTTTTTGGAAAAACCACTGCTATTTAGCGAATTGCTGCTCGAAGGCCGAAAAAAGCAGTACCAACAAGCGTTGCAGGAACCCCATGATATGATTTTTCTGGACCGCGGCATTCCGGACGTTCTGGCCTACATGCATTATATTGGCGACAGCTATCCCGCAACTTTTGACCAGGAATGCCGCGATCATCAATATTCCCGAATTTTCATACTTCCGCCATGGGAGGACATTTATGTGAGCGATGACGAGCGGTATGAAAACTTCGAACAGGCCAAACTCATCTACGGTCACCTGTGTGAAACGTATCAAAAATACGGGTACGATTTGATTGAAGTGCCGCGAGATACGGTCGATAACCGTATTCTGTTTATCTTAGACAATATTAAGGATAATCCTGATCTTCAATCGGCGCACTAACGGTCGGTTTCAAACATACTTTATCCAACGATGGCGCACACCGCATTACAGGTATTGACCCAGTATTGGGAACATAAACAGTTCCGCGAACCGCAACAGGACATTATCGATAAGGTCCTGGAAGGAAAGGATGTATTTGTGTCAATGCCCACTGGCGGTGGAAAATCAATTTGTTTTCAGGTTCCTGCCTTGATGAATGACGGAATCTGTGTCGTAATTTCGCCATTGGTGGCCCTAATCAAAGATCAGGTCGCCAATCTGCAAAAGCGCAATATCAAAGCAATTGCGCTTACAGGGGGAATCCCGCAGCATGAAGTATCCGATTTGCTCGACAACTGCGCTTTCGGAAATTATAAATTCCTTTATTTATCACCTGAGCGACTGCAATCGGAGTGGATAGTTGACAGACTGAAATCGCTCCCGGTCAATTTAATTGCTATTGATGAGGCGCATTGTGTTTCACAATGGGGTCATGATTTTCGGCCGGCATATTTAAAGATCGGGGCGTTGCGCGCACATTTTCCAAAAATTCCGTTCATAGCATTGACCGCTTCGGCAACAGAGAAAGTCAGGCAAGATATAA
>JADMKR010000144.1 GCA_015478765.1 Flavobacterium sp. | reverse complement strand
TCTTGAGGGGGTGGTGTCCTTACGGACGTATGGGTTCGAATCCCATCGTGGTCACGAATAAGAGAAAAGGAGAAAAAGGATTGCGAGCTAGCTCGCTAAATTCTTTTTCTCCTTTTCTCTTTCAAAGCGGAGCTTTGAGGGATGGCCGCAGGCAATCCCATTCGTGAGTCACATCCGGTAAGGCTAAAGCCGCTAAGCGGGTTAAAGGGCCACGAATTAGGAAATAGGAGTTAGTGGTTAGGAGTTAGGAAATAGGAATTAGGAATCAGGAGTTAGAGTTTAGCTGCGCTCGGTTCGGCTGCGCCTCGGGTGGAGTTGGGCCACGAATGCACGAATTTTATAATAGTTTCTGTTGATTCCACTGTGGGATGTGGTTGATTTGAAATTTAAAGGCCACGAATTAGGAAATGGGAGTTAGGAGAATAAGTTGCTGAACTTTTTATTTAGCAGCTATAATTCTTGATGTGGATGGTACATGAACCAAACCATCGATCTAATTATGAATCGGGAGCGGCCTGCTACATGAGAATCAAAACCACTACCAATAATCACAATTAATGCTCACATCCTGAATTATACACGGTACCACTTTCCAAAAGCGCCCGACGTAGTGCATCGCGGCAACTACCACAGGACTGTATTTGTTGAACCACCCCGCAGCAACTACCAGTCGACTCAGGATAATTAACGGCGTGTTGCGAACTGTATAAAGTATCTAGCGGACTAAAAGATTTCTTAATATCGTATTGCGCAACGTGCAGATAAATCAGCGTTGTATCTATTCGTTCATGACCCAGCAGATTCTTAATACTGACAATATCCAGCCCATCCTCCAGCAAATGTGTGGCAAAAGTATGTCGGAGAGTGTGTGCCGACACACGTTTAAGAATCCCAGCCTTTCTTGCTGCTTGCCTGACGGGTTCCCGCACACTCGCCTGTCCATACTTATACTCAGAATTAGAATCTTTCACTTGGCGCGGTTTCCCATTAAACACCCAATTTCGAGGTTTATCAGATTCAATATATCGCTTCAGCCAGCCAATCAATAATGGACTTAGCGGTACGTACCGGTCTTTGCCGCCCTTCCCTTTGCGTACATGCAGTACCCTGCGGTCGAAGTCAAGATCTGATAATTTAAGATTACGCACTTCGCCTGTTCGTAGACCACATCCATACAACAGCGCCAATAAGACCTGATGTTTAAAAAATTTCGATGCCGCCAGGAATCGCCGCACCTCTTCCCTGCTCAACACTACTGGAAGTCGTTTATCTTTCTTAATCGATGGGAGTGCTACGTGTTTGTCTACTTGCCCGTCTATCTTAAAAGCAAGCCTTAAACTGTACACGGTAAACTTGAAATAAGATTCCGATGGATCCTCAGGGAGTTGCTGCAGGTAAAACAGATAGTTGTTTATCTGTTCTGTATCCAGTTTGGACGGCAGGCAATTAAAATGTAACGCCATCTTTGCGAGATAGCGGGCATAATTATCAAGTGTACTCAGACTTTTTCCTGAAAGGAGAATGTTCTGCTCCAAACGTTTGTATAATTCAGAAAATCCAATTACGGTTTCGCAGGCTCTAAACAATACATTACTTTTTTTGCATGATGTTTTTTTATTCCAAAAGTACAGAACTCCTCGAAATTAATAAATTTTGAAAAGTAGCAAAATCAATTTTAATTAACTTTACCCCATGTGTTACCGTGTCGAAGTAAAATCGGACATTAAAAAGATCGCCAAGCGATACAGTGCAGTCGTGGATAATCCAGCCGATTTGCTTTTTAACGAGGATCTCAACGGATTCACATATGCCAAATCACCTCTGATTTTATGCTCCCAACCCGAAGTAATCGCGACCAACTACTCCTGGGGACTGATTCCGCACTGGGCGGCTGATGATTCGATCCGAAAAAATACGCTGAACGCGAAACTTGAAACACTGGATGAAAAACCTGCGTTCCGCGATGTGACTGCCAATCGATGCCTGATGATCGTTACCGGTTTTTTCGAATGGCGATGGCTGGATGATAAAGGCAAACGGAAGCAGAAGTATCGAATTTGTTCTTCTGAAGATGAACTGTTTTCACTGGGCGGCCTGTATTCGAGTTGGCACGATCCTGCGACAGGACAGGAACATCACACCTTTACGGTGGTGACCACTGATGCAAATAAGGAAATGCAATTCATCCACAATACCAAGAAAAGAATGCCTCTGATCCTGAATCCGAACGATGAATTAGAATGGCTTGACCCTCGGCGTGAACCAGAAGAATTTGGTTTCCCTAATTATAAGCCAAATATCATCGCATTTGCAGTATAAAAAAAGCGCCGAAGCGCTTTAATTATAAATTCTGTTGGAACATTTGCTGGACCGGTTTCAGCTGATCAATATCGAGATTGGACGATTGGATCACCGACATCAGGGTTACCACTGAACTCGGACTCATATCGTTTCCTAAAATCCTTACTACTGCGAAACCGCTTTCTTTGCTGGTTGCAAACAGTACGAATTCGTCGATTTTCTCTTCGTCTCCAACAAAACTGACCGATGCTCCGTCAGCACCCGAACCGAAGCGCATAAGCTGCTGATACTTTTTATCTTTCAGCATCTCTGAAACTTTAGCCTTCTCTTCTTCATACACCACGCTGTTGGTTTCGTCCACTTTAAATGCCAGTACATTCATTTTTTCGAATGTTGCAAGCGCATCGCTCTGTTCTACTGTAAGTTTTGAATTATCGATGTTGAGTATCGATGGCGAAATATCCAACGCTATAAAATCGGGGTTTTCACTTTTTTCCACAAAGTATTTCTGAAGAGACGGTTCGCTATTGCAGCCTGTAAACAACAGGCCGCAAAGTAACGAGAGAGCAATTATTTTTTTCATAAGATGTTATTTAGAACTTTTGGTTCCTTTGCTTGCATTTTTGATACTGGTACCACCCGGCAGATTCATCTTGTCAGTCAATACCGAAATCTCGTTCAGATCAAAATTACCGATAAGCGACATCAGGACGGTTTCATTTTTATTGGATCCTGATCCTTCGATGAACATCAGCAATTCGCGAATTTGAGTCGGACCTGAACCCGATTTGACCATTATCTTAATATTCTGATTGTTGTCTTTTATCCGCATCAACTCTTCCAGTTTTGCACTTTTGATATAACCTTCTGCGGCAGACCTCATTTCACCGGTCACACGGGCACTTGTTGTCGTAAACACCCGCAAATTATCCAATTTTTTTATCAAATCGATATATTGTTGCGATTCTTTGTTTTTGACATTGCCCATCATTTCAAACATTTTCTTGGTGACCACTACCGAAGTTACGTCTTCCTGACCATCAAATTTGTCGAAAGCAGCCTGTCCAAAAAATACGGTTGGCATTAAAGCAAACACTAAAGTAACAATTAAATTTTTCATGATTTTTTTTATTTAAAGAATTAGATTTTAAATTAATTTACCGATTCAAAAATTCGGTCCTTTGCAGAGTCGAATTCCTCGATGTACTGCACACTTTCAACTCCTCTGTTAAACTGGGTCGATAACAAATCTAACGCCTGCTGCGTTTGCCTGTAAGCCTGTTCCGGATCATTATACGTCCCGAGTTCGGCATTGTTTTGCGATGTATTTATGTACGCAAAAGTTCCCACTCCCAGAAGAACAGCAACCGATGCTGCGACCGACATCCATCGAAACCTTCTATGCGGCACCGATAATTTGTGAGCCGGCGCGATTTCCTTAGCCTCGGAGTAAAAAGCAAACATCGGCCGGTAACGTTCCAGATGTTGCGCAACAT
>JADMKR010000143.1:19754-22472 GCA_015478765.1 Flavobacterium sp. | reverse complement strand
CTTTCAATGTCGAAAAAAGCTGGGCTCCAAGTGCGATCGCTATTGCCAAAAGCAGAAGTTTGACGACGCCCGATATCAATTCGTCTTCGGGCATTTCGCCAACGTTCAGTGCGTAATTATCGATGATTTTACCAAAAATTATCGGATCGTAAAGTGCCAGAATTTGTGCGGCACCGGCGAGGGCCATGGCCAAAATCACCAGCCAACGATACGGCCACAGATATTCCCGGAATAATTTCATGCTATTATTTTATCTGAAGTTACGGCATAAAAAAACTGTTTCAAAAGTTTTACACTATTTGAAACAGTTTCCGAATGCATTTAGATTTATTTTCTCAATAGAATCAGGTAAACAATTTGGGCCTTCTTCGACTGAAACTTTCAATGTAAATGGATTCTTTATTCAAGTAACGATCGGATTTCTTTTTCTGTCTTACCGACTTTCTGTTGCAATCTTCCCCACATTTCGTCTTCTTTTCCTTCTTCATACAGCAAATCGTCGTCTGTCAAATCTGCAAATTGCTGCTTCAATTTCCCTTTCATTTCATTCCAGTTTCCTTCTATTTCTCTTGAATTTGGCATGGCTCTAATTTTTTTGATTAGTAATAAATCGTTTTCCAAAGGTCGTAACCCAGTACCGAAAACTTCTTACACCATTTTCAATTTATCTTGCAGAATTCACTTCACGGAGAAAATCCGGTGATCTCTACATCGCAATAATTTGGTTTATGTAATAGCTGTTAATAATCTGAAAATTAAAAATTTAAAACAGCATCATAGTTTATCTCTATCGTCGCAAAATACTATTTGGTGACCCGATGTAAGTAGATGGTAAGAAGTGTCAATAGTACAAAAGCCCCTAGCTGATGCGCCAGTCCCAGCCACAGAGGTACGCTAAATAACAGTGTAAAAACTCCCAATGCAAACTGTATGAAAACCATAGCCAGGATCTCTTTTGACATTCTCAATTGCATTTGTTCAACCGCTAATTTCCTGGTACGGATAAATAACCAAACCACTAATCCAAAAACTGCGTACGCCATCATTCGGTGAACAAATTGAATCCCGCTTTTTCCTTCAACGAAATTCTTCACACCGTCATATTCCATTAAAACGCTGTCGTGCATAAACTGTCCGTCACTCATCATCGGCCAATGATTATGGATAAGACCGGCGTTCAATCCCGCGACAAATCCGCCGTAAATAATTTGGATAAAGAGAACTATCATGGTTATGCGCGCCAGATTTCGCAATGGAATGATCGCTGCGCGACGCTCCGAAAACATCAAATCCAACGCCACCCACAATGTGTAGGCAAATGTCGCAAACGCAAAAGTCAGGTGAAGCGACAACCGGTAGTGGCTCACGTCGGGATTATCGATCAGGCCGCTTTTCACCATAAACCAGCCCAAAAATCCCTGAAACGCGCCCATCGCCAAAAGCACGACGCATTTCCAGACTGTGGCGCGATCGAGTCGCTTTTTAATGAGGAAATAAACAAACGGAACAATAAACACAATGCCAATAATCCGGCCGATGAACCTGTGAAACCACTCCCAGAAATAAATGAATTTATAGTCCGATAGCGTAAAATCGTTATGGATATTGATCTTCTGGTACTCCGGGAACTTTTTATATTCGTCAAACGCCTCGTTCCATTTCTCGTCGGTCATCGGCGGGAAGGTATCGGTCACCAAATGCCAGTCGGTCATCGACAAACCCGAATTTGTCAGCCGCGTAATGCCGCCTACCATCACCATTATAAACAATAGCACACATCCCGTAAATAGCCAGATAACGACCGGCCTGTTCTGCTTTTTCATTTTTTTTTATTTAGAGCTTTTCCTGCTGTACGCTTTATCTTTTTTCTTTGCGGCCCATGGTTTAAACCATGGGCCGCAAAGAAAAAAGGATGCCGCTGCCATCAGGGCTAGGGCATTTTCTTAATTGTCAGCCTTTTTCATTCCCATCTTAACCGCTTTTTCCATCATGAAATCATAAGCCGCCTGATATTCATTCGGGATTTCACCTTCGAGTATCGCCTCTTTGATCGCCTCTTTCAGCACCCCGATTTCACGTGAAGGTTTCAAATTAAAAATTTCCATGATATCTTCGCCGGTGATTGGCGGCTGGAAATTACGCACGTGATCGCGTTCTTCAACTTCAACGATCTTCTGCCGAACCAGTTTGAAATTGTCGTGGTACTTCCTGAACTTCATCGGATTCTTGGTCGTGATGTCGGCTTCGCATAAAATCATCAGATTCTCGACATCGTCTCCGGCATCGAAAATCAATCTTCGAACAGCCGAATCGGTGACCAGGTCATCCGACAAAACAATCGGCCGCGAACTCATCATCACCATTTTCTGAACGAATTTCATTTTTTGATTCAGCGGCATGTGCAATCTTTCGAAAATCTTTTTGACCATTTTGCTGCCCACAAATTCGTGTCCGTGGAACGTCCAACCCTGTTTTTTCGCAAACCGCTTCGTCGGCGCCTTGCCGATGTCGTGCAACAGTGCCGCCCAGCGCAACCAAACATCGCCGGTATTTTTGCAAATATTGTCGACCACTTCCAGCGTATGGTAAAAATTGTTCTTATGGGTGTGGCCTTCGATTTCCTCAACCTGGTTCAGCGCCGTAAGTTCGGGTAGTAATATGTCGAGCAGCCCGGTTTTATACAACAGCAAAAATCCGATCGAAGGTTTATCGGTTTCC
>JADMKR010000143.1:0-19744 GCA_015478765.1 Flavobacterium sp. | reverse complement strand
ATTTTATTGAGTTCGTCGACGATGCGCTCGCCCGATATGATTTTTATCCGTTCGCAATTATTAGTAATCGATTGCAATGATTTTTCTTCAATTTCAAATCCGAGTTGCGCCGCAAACCGTATTCCGCGCATCATCCGCAGCGGATCGTCCGAAAAAGTGATATCGGGATCGAGCGGTGTTTTGATAATCTTATTTTCAAGATCGGACATGCCGCCAAAAGGGTCGAGCAGTTCACCAAAATTGCTTTGATTCAGTGAAAGCGCCATTGCGTTGATGGTAAAATCGCGCCGGTTCTGATCGTCTTCAAGGGTTCCGTTTTCGACGATGGGATTCCTGCTGTCAGTTTGATATGATTCTTTGCGGGCGCCCACGAATTCAATTTCGATATCGTCATGCCGCAGCATCGCGGTGCCGTAGTTTTTAAAAACCTGGACTTTCGGATTTTTGGGTAGCAGTTCCGAAACTCTTTGCGCCAGTTCGATCCCGCTGCCGATGGCTACGACGTCGATGTCTTTTTTGAAATCGCGCTTTAAAAAATAGTCGCGCACAAACCCACCGATGACGTAGCTGTCGAGGTTTAGTTCAGCAGATGCGGCTGAAATCACTTGAAATATTTCGAGGTTGAGAGCTTGTTTGAAGTTTTGTTTGGCCACAGATTCACAGATTTTTATTGGCTGATAATACGTTTGTGCTCTAATGAACGACTATTACAATTGGCTAAAATTGCTAAATTATTACCGGAAACTTTTAAATAATTTAGACATTGAGATGTATGCACGTTAATTAAGTTGTCGCAGGATTTAACTTCGAGGATTATTTTTTCAAACACAACAAAATCAGCATAAAATTTATGACCAAGAGTTATGTCCTTATACTGTACACTATACTCTTTTTCACGTTCATAAGGGATTCCAGCCGTTTTAAACTCATACTCACTTGCGTCCTTGTAAACGATTTCCGAAAAACCGCGCCCCAAATTTTTATGAACTTCAAAAAGAATCCCTATAATCTTATAGCTGTCTTCTTCGTATAAAAACTCTTTAGTTTGAAAATCCATTTTAAATCTGTGAATCAGTGGCCTTTACCGATAATTAATCATAAAGAAATCTGTGAATCAGTGGCATTTATTTTCGTATAATCCGCACCTGCGAATCATTCGTCAACTTTATAATCGTCGATGGTTTTCCACCTACTTTATCGCGGTACAAATTTACGACATAGTCCACACCTTTTATAATCTCCGGACTTATTTCTTTAAACGACATCGGTGTTGGCTGACCCGAAATATTCGCCGATGTCGAGACCAGCGGTTTTTTCATGCGTTCCATCAGCTTAAAACAAAACGGCTCCTTCACCAGGCGCATTCCCAGTGATTTATCGGCACTGACCAAATTGGGCGCGACATTTCTAGGATTATCGAGGATCAGCGTTGTAGGTTTCTCCGACAAATCCATGATTTGCCACGCAGTTTCGGGGATTTCCTTGAAGACATTGTAGATCATTTTCTCGCCATTCATCAAAACGATCATGCTTTGCGTCTCCGATCGCTTTTTCAACGCGTATATTTTCGCTACGGCATCAGCATTGGTAGCATCGCAGCCAATTCCCCACACGGTGTCGGTTGGATACAGGATGATGCCGCCGGCTTGGATTATTTCGTAGGCTTTGTGGATTTCGTCATTCATTTTAGCGGAATTTCGGCAAAGATAGTTATTGCCGATTTAACGAACCTGCGGTCGCCTGTTATAAACCACTTATATTTGCCGATTAAAACCTGTGCTGATGAAAATTATTTTTCACGAAAACCAATTATCCTATCGCGGAACTTCGAATGCAGTTTATAATTACGCGTTGTTTAACGAACAATTGCTTGGCAACGAATCGGTGATAGTGTACCAAAAGCACAACAAGAACAACCTGCAGGCAGCAGTTGACCATTTCAAGAAACGTTTCAAAGTAATCGCGTACGACGAAATAAGCGACCTGGAATCGATCGTAAAACATGAAAAAGCCGATTTGTTCTACGCCATCAAAGCCGGAAAAAAAGACGGCATCGATGTGCAAAGCTGTAAATCGGCCATGCATGCGGTATTCAAATACCACGAACCTCATGGCGATGTATATGCGTATGTCTCAGAATGGCTTTCACAGGAAATGACAAGCGGATCTGCGCCATTCGTACCGCATATGATCAACGTGGCACAAACCGATGGAGATTTACGTGAAGAACTCGTAATCCCAAAAGATGCTATAGTTTTCGGACGTCATGGCGGCGATACAACCTTCGATATTCCATTTGCCAAGCAGGTCGTGAAAAAACTTGCACGGGAACGTTCCGATGTCTATTTTGTTTTCCTTGGCACCAAATCTTTCGTTTTCAGGCATTTATTCCGCCCCTATAAAAACGTAATTTTCCTGCCAACGACTACTGAGGAAATTTACAAATCTAAGTTCATCAATACATGCGATGCCTATCTGCATGCGCGAAAACAAGGTGAGAGTTTCGGAATCGCGACCGGCGAGTTTTCGGTGAAGAATAAGCCTGTAATTACCTGGTCGGGTTCAAAAGAGCGGTCGCATATCGACATTTTAGGCGATAAGGCAATTTTGTATGATGATAAAGCCGGACTCTACGAAGTGCTAAATTCTTTTAAGCCTGATCAAACCCGGGATTGGGATGCGTACTCAGAAGATTTTTCGCCCGAAAAAGTAATGGCGAAATTCAAACAGGTGTTTATCGACGGATAAGAGAATTAAATCTCGCGGATTTTCTGTTTGGTTTTTAACGATTCCGATAGCGGTGCGCCTTTCAAAAACAATGAAAACAGTGGGCGGTTCTTCGCTTTGAATATACTGCTGAAAAAGTATTTGATTGTCAAAAAATACAGTACTGCCTTGTGCGCAAAAAATCCGTAGTGTTTTCGGATGATGTATAACAGCGAAATTTTCAACTCCTTTTTTATTGCAACCGACCTTTCAGTACTCGCCCCGTGTAAGTGTATAAACTCGGCTTGCGGAATCAGGTATGCGTATTTATTGTGCTTTGCGAGCCGCAAACATAAATCGGTTTCTTCGTAATACAGGAAAACATTGGTATCGAACCCGCCGACAGCGTGAAAATCGGACGCCCTTAAAAACATAAAACTTCCTGGGACGAAATTTACTTTCACCGGTTGGGTGTATTTTTTCTTGCGTTTTGGATATTGCTGCGGATTGATCATTTCCAAAAACTTCCTTCCAAATATCTCACGTGCCGGCGATGCGAAATGATCGAGCGATATCAGAAAATCACCATTTTCTTTGTAAGCCTGCGCACCGCAAATTCCCATATCGGGATTTTCATCCATTGTTTTTTTGAGTATCGAAAGGCAATCGTTGATGAAAAAAGTGTCATTGTTCAGAAAGGCAAGGTACTTTGCATCGGCAAACTGTACACCGTGCATATTTCCGCCGCCGAAACCGGTATTGATGGGGCTTCGGTGCAATTGCAGGTTTTTCCCAGTTTCAGAATCGCAGAATGATTTCAGCTGTAAATAATCCGCGCTTTCCGAACAGTTGTCGGTCACGATTATTTGATAATTCAGATTCGGACCGGTCTTTTCCCATACCGACCTGATGCAATCGATGGTATGATTTGCCGAATTATAATTTATTAAAATGACCGCGATATCAAACATTCGGCAGGTATTGGTTGACGCCTTTTTCGATAAAGGTGAGTTTCTTTTCGGTAGTTTGCCGCTCGATTTCATTGTTTATTTCGAGTTGGCTCCGCGATTGTTCGGGATGGTAAATATGATAGGCGATGCCCACGTTTTTGAGCCGTTTCCCTTTTATGCCGATGTTGTGGAGGCGCTGTATCATTTCCGAATCATCGATTCCCCAACCAACCAGATTCTCGTTAAAACCATTTACCGCAATGAAATCGGATCGCCAAAACGACATATTGCAACCGCGTAATTTTCGGGAACGTTCATCGACCGGTTTCACAAAATTCATCAACAACGGCAATCGCAATGTGCGACCGCGTTTTTTGATTCCACTTGAAAAAAAGTTGAAATCGGTGATTTTATTTTTAAATAATGTTGGTAAAAAGTCCTTTTGGATATTGACGCGCGAACCGTACAAGTACATGCCTTTTTCGGCAAATCTTAAATGATCCTCCACAAAATGGCTGTTCATTATTACGTCGCCGTCAATCTCAACGATATAGTCATATTTAGCCGATGCAATCGCCTTGTTCATGATCCTCGGCTTTTGGTTGCCGTTGTCCTCATGCCAAATGTGATGCAACGGAACCGGGAAGTCCTTTTGGAACGTTTCGATAAGCGCGGTTGTTTCCGGTCGCGAACCATCGTCGGCAATGATGACCTCATTGGGAAGTACCGTCTGGCTTTTCACGCTCAACAACAATAACTCAAGTGCTTCCGGCCAGTTGTATGTTGGCGTAACGAGCGAGCACGAGCGGACTTTTTCCATACAAATCGAATAAGTGGGCAAGTTAACATTATTATTTATATTTGTAAAAATTTCAAAATGGTTTACGATTGCTTCATTTTCTTCAACGAGCTTGACCTGCTCGAAATCCGATTGAATGAATTGAATGAAGTGGTTGACAAATTTGTCCTGGTCGAGGCAAACCGCACCTTTCAAAATCAGCCCAAGTCTTTTATTTTCGAAGAGAACAAGCAGCGGTTTTCCGCATTTTTGGATAAGATCATCCACATAAAACTTACCAATTATCCACTTTTTTTGCCAATAATAAATCCGTTTTCACCGTGGAAGATTGAATTTCACCAACGTGATTCCATTGTAAAAGGTCTTTCAGGCTGTAAACCTGGCGATATTGTTATGATTTCGGATGTCGATGAAATCCCCAAATCCGAAGTGATCCGTTCGATGATACAGCGCGGGGTTTCAAAGATTTACGGACTCAAAATGGATATGTTCATGTATTTTCTGAACAACAGGCTAATCTACGACGGCGGAAGCAACATGAGCAAAGAGGAAGCGCAGGAAGGAATCTGGCACTGTACGGCGGTTTTGCCTTATAAATTACTGAAGAAGCGCCCGCATAAAATTCGCAAGACGATTATGCGCACCAAACGTCGGGGTGAAGTTTATGAAATCATACCCAACGCCGGTTGGCATTTTACATACGTTGGCGGCGTAAAGCAGATTGTCAAAAAGCTGGAAGCATTTTCACATACCGAATACAATCTGGACGAATACAAAGACGAAAATAAGATTAAGCAGTTGATCGAAAGCGGAAAAGACCTGTTCGGACGAACGCTTGAATTTGAAATCATCGATGCCGGTTATAAATTGCCGGAATATCTTCAGAAACCCGAAACCAGGAATAAATGGCAAGAGCTGTTTTATTCAAAAAGTACCTAAAACATGGTTTTTACCTTTAATAGTAAATCGGGATTCAGCACCGATGCCGTTCGCAATTGCATCGTGAATTTTAATTCCGATGGGCGATTGTTCGGTGATGGCAAACGCAATACGATCAAATTGTTTGATGTTGATGGCAAAATCGTCAATATCAAATCGTTTAAAAAACCGAACCTGATCAATAAAATTGCTTATAAATATTTCCGAAAATCAAAAGCCAAGAGGTCATTTGAATTTGCTGGGAAATTGCTCGAATCGGGAATCGGTACGCCGCAACCGATTGCGTTTTGCGAGAATTTCGATGTTATCGGATTGAACGATAGTTACTACGCCAGCGAACATATGGAATGTGACCTGACGTTCCGCGAACTCGTCGAAAATCCCGATTATCCCGATCGTGACAATATCTTGCGGCAATTCACCCGATTCTCATATTTACTTCATCAGAAAGGAATCGAATTCAAAGACCATTCGCCGGGAAATACATTGATAATAAAGACTAATGATGTTTATTCGTTCTATTTGGTCGATTTAAACCGCATGTCATTCCATGCTGAAATGCCATTTGATCTCCGGATGAAAAACCTGTCCCGACTCACACCGCATAAAGAGATGGTGGCAACGATGAGCAACGAATATGCGAAGACATCGGGTGAGGACGAACAGCGTATTTTCGCCACGCTCTGGCGCTACACATCCGAGTTTCAGTACCGATATTACCGGAAAAAAAGAATAAAAAAGAAACTGTTGTTTTGGAAGTAATTTTCATAAAAAGCAGTATTTTTCCAGTCTAACTGTGCCGATGAAAATTTCCGTAATCATTACTACTTACAATGCAGTCGAATGGCTGCGGAAGGTACTTATCGGGTACTCGGTGCAAACGGAATCCGATTTTGAAATCGTAATCGCCGATGATGGTTCGACGCCTGAAACCCGCCAACTACTGACTCAATTTTCGGCCGATTTCAAACATCCAATCATTCACGTCTGGCATGACGATGACGGCTTTCAAAAATCAAAAATTCTCAATAAAGCAATCCTGCAGGCATCATCCGATTATTTGTTATTTACCGATGGCGACTGCATACCGCGCAAGGATTTCATCGCAGTACATTTGAAACATAAAGAAAAGGGCTACTTTTTATCGGGTGGTTATTTCAAACTCCCGATGGAAATTTCTCAATCGGTTACCGACATTGATATCAAATCCCAAAAATGTTTTCACGTGAAGTTTTTACGCCAACGCGGCATGAGCAGTACTTTTAAATTCACAAAACTCACCCACAATAAATGGTTTGCTGCTTTTATGAATTGGATTACGCCCACCAAACGATCGTGGAACGGACATAATTCCTCCGGATTTAAATCGGATCTCTTGGCAATAAACGGCTTTAATCACGACATGAAGTACGGTGGACTCGACCGTGAGCTTGGGGAACGATTGTTCAACGCCGGACTGCTTTCGAAACAAATCCGATACAGCGCAATTTGCCTTCACCTTGATCATGCCCGAGGTTACTCCACCGCTGAAATCTGGGAAAGTAACAATTCCATCCGCAGTTATAACAAAAAGCACCACATAACCTCAATCGATAACGGTATCAGCAGCCTTTAGTTTTTTAAACCGATTGTGTCGAAATAGTCGCCAAGTTTCTCCAGAATCAGTTCCAAAGGATATTCGTCAAAATACCTGAAGGTGTGCTCTTTAATGTATTTCTCGTCGTACTTCTCGTAGATTTCAGGCTTTAAATCTTTCAGGTGGATTGACAAATTTTGCGGCTCATTCTCAAAAATCTGCCACGTTTCTTTATCAACCGACGGTGAAAACAGCGAAAACGTTGGGATGTCAAGCGCTTTGGCCATATTCACCGCACCACCTTCATTTCCGACCAATGCCGAACATTGCGACAATAATGCTAAAAACGGCCGCAGTCCGTTGGCATACAAATCAAGATGAATACGCGACTGAGTTTCTTCGGAACAAAGATTATAAAGCGCGGTGGCTTCGTCCTGCTGACTCGGAATGTAATTGAAAAGTATATCGGCGTTCAGCCTTTGAACCGTGAAGTCGATTATCTTGGCCATTTTCTCAAGCGGGTAGGTTTTGTACCATTCGCTTCCTAAAATCCCAAACATGATTACAGGCTTGTCCAGTCCGATTCCGTAATGCGAAAGCGATTCGCGCGCCTGAGTTATTTCGGCATCCGACAAAAATATTTTTGGCTTGTAATCGGTAATTACATCTTTTATCAATGGTTTCAACAATAAAAGACGGTTTTCGATTGCGAGTCCGAGTTCCGATTTCGTGCCATTCGGCAATCGTTTGACTGTATGCGAATAGAACATATTCGAATAGCCTTTATCATATGAAATCTTGTGTTTTGCACCCGAAAAGGCAGTGATCAAATTGGTTTCGAGTTTGCAATAAGCGTCCACAACCACATCGTATTTCCGACTTCGTATCATCATAATGAATTTCAACAACGAAGGATACGACTTGCGCGTCTTGTTGGAGAGCGTGATCACCTCGTCGATATTCGCATTTCCGATGAGCACATCCACACAGTTTGGATAACACATATAGTCAACCTGGGAATCCGGATAAAATTTTTTCAGGTTATTGGAAAGAATGGTACTTGTTAGAACATCGCCGATTCGCTTCTGCTGGATGACCAGTATTTTCATGAGGTGCGTTTAGATTGGCTAAAATACAAAGTATTTGATAAACGCGGCTTCGCAATTTTCGGATTACAATCGTATAAAAGTCCTATTTTTGCGCCAAAGGTTTTATTATGGCAATCAGTGGCTTGGTGATCACTTATAATGAAGAGAAAATGATAGGGAAGTGCATCGATGCACTGTTCCGCGTATGTGATGAGGTGATCATAGTCGATTCGCTGAGTTCCGACAGGACGGCTGAAATCGCAAAAGAAAAAGGCGCCACCGTAATTTCGCAGCCGTTTTTAGGCGATGGGCCGCAGCGTACGCACGGTTTACCCTATTGCAAAAACGACTGGATACTAAATCTCGATGCCGATGAATTCCTGGATTCTGACGCGGAAGCGTTTATTCTTGAAGGAAAATATTTAATGGGCAAACATGATGCTTTTAGTTTTCGTGTAAAGAATTTCCTGGGTGACAAACTGATCGATTTTGCCGGATGGTATCCCGACCATAAAGTTCGCTTTTTCAACAAATCAACGGCGCGGCCTTCGGATGCCAGGGTTCATCAGAAAATTATGGCGACCAATGAGAAAAAGGTGGCTGTTCATATTCTGCATTACGGATGGGCATCGTTTGACCAGATAGTCGCCAAGAAAAATCAATATTCGGGATGGCATGCCCAGCAATTGTACGATCAGGGTAAAAGAATCTCGGTTCTGAAACCTGTACTGAACGGAAATATTGCATTTTGGAGATGTTATCTTTTAAAACGCGGAATTTTCAATGGTCTCGACGGACTCACTATTTCATTAATCCAGGGATTTTTTTCCTATATGAAATATGCGAAGCTTTTAAAACTTCAGAAGCAGTCCGGGAAATAATATTTTATATAGCCACGTCATATTCCCTCAGCGCATCGTTCAGCGATGTTTTTAAATCGGTTGATGGTTTGCGTTTCCCGATGATCAGCGCACATGGCACCTGATATTCGCCTGCTGCAAATTTCTTCGCATAGCTTCCCGGTATTACCACCGATCGCGCCGGTACGACACCTTTCATTTCCACTGGTTCATCGCCTGTAACATCGATTATTTTCGTCGATGCGGTAAGGCACACATTGGCTCCCAAAACGGCTTCGGTCTCAACACGAACGCCTTCAACGACGATGCAACGCGAACCTATGAAAGCGCCGTCTTCGATAATTACCGGAGCCGCCTGCAAAGGCTCGAGCACGCCGCCAATGCCGACCCCGCCGCTAAGGTGTACATTTTTTCCAATTTGAGCGCAGCTCCCAACGGTCGCCCAAGTGTCGACCATCGTCCCTTCATCGACATAAGCGCCGATGTTTACATAGCTTGGCATCATGATCACGCCTTTTGAAATGTAGGCTCCGTGACGTGCAACCGCATTCGGGACAATACGGATACCTTTTTCGGCATATCCTTTCTTCAACGGAATTTTATCGTGATATTCGAAAATGCCAACTTCAAAAGTTTCCATTTTTTGGATCGGAAAATACAGCACGACTCCCTTTTTCACCCATTCATTGACCTGCCATCCGTCTAATGTCGGTTCTGCTACGCGCAAAGTTCCCTCGTCCAGCAGTGACACTACTTTTCTGATTGCCTGAATAGTTTCCTCATTTTTAAGAAGTTCGCGGTTTTCCCACGCAGCCTCGATTGTTGCTCGTAAATGATTCATTGAGTCGATTTTTATACAAATATAATGGCAATATTTGGTATTCCCAGCATTTGATTTCCATCTCGCAGCAGTACGGACTCATCTGCCACCGGTGCATATGCGCAAAAGAGATTTGGTTTCGCTTGCAATTTTATTCGTATTTTAGTTGGCGTTTCGAAAACCCGAACTTACCATTTATGAAAAACAAAATTTTCGACATATTCAACCTTCACGAAGGGGAAGACGATAAAGCGCGAACGTTAGAGCGGGTTACCAAAGAGATAAATTTTACCGGAGCCAATATCTGGATTCTCGCATGTGCAATCCTGGTTGCATCGGTAGGATTAAACGTCAACTCAGCCGCCGTGATAATCGGGGCGATGTTAATTTCCCCGTTGATGGGTCCGATCGTTGGGGCAGGTTTTGCCCTGGGGATTTACGATTTCGACCTGCTGAAAACCTCACTCCGAAACCTCGCCATAGCTACCATTGTGAGTCTCGCAGTATCCACTCTTTATTTTTTCCTGAGTCCGTTTAAAGACGTCCAATCCGAATTATTAGCACGAACCACGCCTAATATCTACGACATTCTGATTGCCTTTTTCGGCGGAATTGTAGGTGCGATTGCCATCACGCGGGTTGAAAAAGGAAATCCGATACCGGGTGTAGCCATTGCCACAGCATTGATGCCGCCGTTGTGCACCGCTGGTTACGGACTTGCGACGGCGAACTGGGCATATTTCCTCGGGGCTTTTTATCTGTATTGTATCAATTGTGTCTTTATTGGAATCGCGACATTTGCCATTATAAAATTCCTGAAATATCCGGCCAAGAAAATGGTCAATCCTACGCAGCAAAAACGCGTTCGGCAAGTGATTACCTGGCTGACGATCATTATGCTGTTGCCCAGCAGTTATCTCGCCTACAACCTATATAGGGAACAGGAATTCAGAAAGCGGACTGAACAATTTCTCGATCGCGAATTCACTCAAAAAGGTGATGTGATCGTATACAGAAAAACGTATGTCGGAAAGAAACCGAAGCGGGTGGAACTGGCATTTCTGTCACAACGATTCGAACCCGAGGAAATTGCCGCACTCAATGCTAAACTGGAAAAAGCCGTCGACGAGCGTGTAGAATTGGTGATACGTCAGGACAGCACCGACCGATTGACTGCATTGAAGGGTGATATCATGAACGAGATCAAGCATACGACATTGCTGAACACATCAAAAGACGTTAAAATTGCATCGCTTCAGCAACAGATCACCAGCAATACGTTTGAAACCAAACAGATACTAAGCGAAGCAGAAGCACTTTTTCCAACTATTGCGGCTATGTCGATTGCCAATCATTCATTCACCCAGGCAAACGACAGTACATTTGCCGAAACCGTGGTAATCATCGATATCAACGGCGCTTTTTCGAACACTGAGCGAAGCCGTTTCTCGAATTGGCTGACAAAGCGACTTGCCGTCAAGAAAATTTCAGTGTACACCAGATAAAACTTTTCTATGAAAACAACAACAATTATATTGATTGCCCTGCTGGCACTGAGTTGCACTAAAAAGAAAATTGCCAAAGATCCGCCGCCGGCACCCACTGAAATCACATCCGATACAGTTGTTCTACAGGATGAACATTCCGCTCAAAATTCGCTTGATTATTTAGGCATGTATCGTGGTTCATTACCGTGTGCCGATTGCGAGACGGTGGAAACTTCCATTGAACTCACTGAAGATTTTCATTTTTGGATGATTCGTTCAGGAGGAAAAGAACAAAAAAGGGAAGAAATTTCCGGGACATATTCATGGAATGAAGAAGGAACCACCATTATATTGGATAATCTGGCAGGTGAGCCAAATCAATTTCTGGTGACCGAGAATTCGCTCATCCAACTTGATATCAATGGCAATAAAATCGTCGGAAACCAAGCTGAGAAGTATGTGCTCACAAAACTCAATGAAGCGGAAGCCGCAAAAACCGACGCGCGCTTGGGGAGGGAACGGACTAAAATATCCGACTTAGGATGGGTCCTTACAGAATTCTCCGACAAGCCCGTAAAATTGGTTACCGATAAAGTGGATCTGCAATTCGCTACCGACAATTCTTTTACGGCATTTGCAGGATGTAACCGTATGCGGGGAAATTATAAGGCCGCTTCGGCAAAAATAGCGATCACAAACATTATCGCGACCAAAATGGCCTGTGCTGACATGGAAAATGAAAGCAGGTTGCTCCGGGTTTTGGAACAGACTGATAATTTTGTAGTCAATCGGGAAATATTGCTGTTGCGCAATGGCGAGAAGGTTTTGGCAAAATTCAAATCGGTTCAAAAATAATGGCACGTATTCTCGCACTTGATTTCGGACAGAAACGAACAGGAGTTGCAGTTACCGACGAGCTGCAGATCATCGCATCCGGACTTACGACCGTTCCTTCAGAAGAATTACTCGATTTTTTAAAGCGATATTTCCTGGCCGAAAAAGTCGAAAAAGTACTTATTGGACAACCTGTGAAAATGAATTATGAACCATCTCAAAGCGCAGCCGCCGTTGATGCATTCGTCGCCAAATTTATGAAAGCTTTCCCCGATATGCCTCTCGATAGGGTGGATGAGCGTTTTACGTCAAAGATGGCAGTGCGAACAATGATCGACAGCGGTCTCCGCAAAAAACAACGGCAAAACAAAGCGCTGATTGACGAAATCGCAGCGACCATCATCTTGCAGGACTATTTGCAGCGAAAAACCTGATCACCGGGTCTTCATCAGTTCAAACGATGTTTTCATTATTTTTTCCGAAAGGCCCGTCAACCAGATCAGTTGTTCAATAATCAAATGGGCTTCCTGCATTTTGTGAGCGAAATGAGGATCGGTATCCAATATTTCGCGGTCCTTGATTCGTTTCAGTTCAGTAAAACTGACATCGGCAACATCACTACTCATTACTTCCACATCATCGGCCGGACCCAGATTCAAAACGGTGATCGAAGCATTGAGGTTTGCCAGGATTTTATCCACCGCAAAATTAAATGTTTCCGACGCAGTCGTAGTCTCCCGCGTTTGAATGAATGTTCCCAGCGATGCCGATGCCGACAATAATGTATGGTTTAAGACCGCAAGCTGATAAAATTGGGCGATCTGGCGCTGTTTGGATTTTGGTTCCTGAACCATTCTCTGGTAAGACGCCATCAGATTTCCCACGCCTACAAAAGCGTTTTTACGCGCCACCCGATAGGATGTTGTCACGCCACCTTTCTTATTATACAGAGCTGAAATTTCAGCCAGATAATCGCGGTTTGCCTCAATTGTATTCTTCAAAAAGGTGGGTATGCTTACAAATTCCCACGACGGCCACAGAAAATAATTTGCGAAAAAGGCCAATGCGCCGCCAATTAAAGTATCGGCCATTCGGTACTGAATGACGTTTTCAATATCCGGCGTTAAGATACCGTACAGAAAGACAACGTAAATGGTCACAAAGGTGACGCCAACACGGTAATTGATGGAAGTGAAAGTGAAACCCAAAATCATCGAAACCACTGCAAGAGTTCCTATCAGCACCGGATGTTGCGTTGCGGAAAGGATCGCAAACGCAATTAAACCTCCGATGATCGTTCCAATGATCCGTTGGAAACTCCTTGATTTTGTTAGTCCGTAGCCGGGCCGCATAATCACAACGATTGTAAGCAGGATCAAATACACATTTTGCAGCGGGAAAAACCAGCCAATGGCAAAACATATCAATATGGTGATGGTAAGCCGCAAAGAATGACGGAAAAACGAAGATGAAAACGTCAGGTTATCAATCAGTGTTTCCAGCGGATAATAAAGAGGCGTCAGGAATTTCTCAAGATCCTTGTCGAGGCCTTTAAGTGCTTTCAAATCGGGGTTGGTAGAAAATGCACGTTCGGTCACCTTGATTTTTTCGGTTTGTTTTTCGACGTAGTGCAACATATTGTTAAGCAACCATACATTGCCCGCCACCGAATCGTCGGATGCTTTGTACTCCCGTATGGCAGCTTCAAATTTCTGCATCTTCAGTCCAAGTTTACGTCGGGGCGAATGAGTTCGTTGATTCTCGATGCTTTTTGCAAGCGATTTTAATGTCGATGAAAGACTGTAGGCCAGACTTTGATAAGTGTCAAGAATGTTTTTGTGACGGCTAAATTTCTGCTGGATTTTATTGTGATCGAATGAGGTCGACAATGCGAGCTCAAGTATTTCAACCAACGATATGAAGGCCAGCAGCATCTTCCGGTTTTGCTCCGAATTACCGGAATCGGGGCGGTTGCGGATTAGAATTTCTCGTATGTTTTCATGAATTCCGTTCAAATCGACCTGCAAATTCAATTGCTTCTCGATTATCCTGGCGCGGTTGATATCTGCGCTCCATAAGTCACCGCGCAATTTCAGGTATCGCGATGTTAGCCGAATGCATTCAGCCATCTGAAGTTCGGTGTACCGATGTGGCCGTAGAAAATGAAACAGCAATGATATCAACAGATAAAAAATGCTTCCCGAAAAAAGTAAAGCCGAAGCGGTAAAAATTTGCCATCCGCTTTGCAAATGTCCAAAAGCCAGGGCAACCGATAGCAGACCTGAGAATGCGACCATATTGGCCCGATGTCCGTAGACCGACAGCATTGACAGGAAAAACAGTAAGATTGCCGTCAGCGGATATAACAGCCACGGCAGCGGATGCAGTATATTGACGAAGAGATTGCAACCGGCAACGATAACGGCCCCCACCAATACCCCCGTGATCTTGTGTTTCAGGTTGCTGGGAATGTCGCTGGGATAAACTAAGAACGCACCAATCGCAATGGCAAAACCAACCTCAAACATGTCGAAATAAGAAAACACAAGAACCGGAATCACCGAGGCGATAGTAACTTTGATCGCATTTGAAAAGTTCGTACTGTCGGCAAAAGTGCGGATTTGCTCAAGCATTATTCTTACGTTTTCCACAAAGGTACATATAACAGGCACTGCTGTGAAACCGATTTCAACGGAATCGTAAATATTCGCCAAATGTAACGCAGCACCGCCGGGTTGCACATTTTTTCACTATTTTTGCCAACGTTTGCACGAAAAATCTGCATCCGAACAACTCATAAAGATCTTCTAAGATGATTTATCCAATAGTTGGTTATGGCGACCCTGTTTTGCGAAAGGTATGCACCGACATCGAGTCGGATTATCCCGATCTGCAACAGATTATCGATAATATGTTTGATACGATGTATAACGCATATGGTGTCGGACTGGCAGCGCCGCAGGTTGGCATGCCAATTCGGATTTTCGTGATTGATACGGCGCCATTTGGTGAAGATGACGAACTCTCGGCTGAAGAGCAATTGAAGCTCAAGAATTTCAAACGCACTTTTATCAATGCCAAGATCATCAGCGAGGAAGGGAATGAGTGGGGCTTTAACGAAGGCTGTTTGAGCATTCCGGAAATTCGCGAGGACGTATATCGCAAAGAACGGATCACGATGGAATACAGGGATCGGGATTTTAAGTTGCAGACAGAAGTTTTCGACGGTCTGATTGCCCGAGTAATACAACATGAATACGATCATATTGAAGGTATTTTATTCACCGACCGTATTTCATCGCTGAAAAAGCAACTGGTAAAGAAGAAATTGCAAAACATTATGGAAGGCAAGGTTTTTCCCGATTACCGAATGCGTTTCATAGCCAAAAAAGGACGATAGCAAAAAATAATTTATAAAAATATAAAGATGAATTTAGAAAAAATACTGGCGATTTCCGGTAAACCCGGACTATACGCATTAAAGGTGCAAACGCGTACAGGTTTTGTGGCTGAGTCACTTCAGGACGGAAAAAAAATCACTGTAGGACTTCGTAGCAATGTCAGTTTATTGTCAGAAATATCGATGTACACTACAACCGGCGAAGTTCCTTTGGCCGATGTTATGCGCAGTATCGCCGTTAAGGAAGACAACGGACCCGCAATTTCACATAAGGAAGACCCGTCGAAACTCGCCGCTTATTTTGAAGAAATTCTGCCCGACTACGATCAGGACCGTGTATATCCGTCCGATATTAAAAAAGTGCTGAACTGGTACAGCATTTTACAGGCTAAAGGTTTGGTGTCTAAAGATGCGCCCGTAAAAGAAGAGGCAAAAACGGACACTAAAGAAACTCCGGCTAAAGACGATGCGTCATCGGAAAAACCATCGGCAGCAAAGCCAACTTCAGGCGAAGGCGAACAGAGCGAAGTTAAAGCAAAGGCGAAACCAAAGGCCAAAAAAGAGTAGTTTCCATATTTCACTAAAATAATTCCTGTTGCTGCCTAATTAGCGACAGGATTTTTTATTTTTATACAAAACCAATTTCAATGAATTCCAGGCAAGATCAGTTGGCAGCATTCGGTCGGTTGTTAGATATAATGGACGATTTGCGCGAGAAATGTCCGTGGGACAAAAAGCAAACAATTCAAACCCTTCGACATTTAACCATCGAGGAAACCTACGAACTCGGCGATGCAATTCTCGATAGCGACCTGAATGAGGTCAAAAAAGAGCTGGGAGATTTGTTGCTACACATTGTTTTCTACTCAAAAATCGGCAGCGAGACTAGCGATTTCGATATTGCTGATGTGTGTAACGAAATTTGCGATAAACTCATTCACCGTCATCCGCATATATACAGCGATACAGTGGTTGCCGATGAAGAAGAAGTCAAGCAAAATTGGGAAAAACTAAAACTTAAAGAAGGCAAAAAATCGGTATTGGAAGGAGTTCCTAAAAGTCTGCCGGCGCTGGTCAAAGCATCGCGAATCCAGGATAAGGTTAAAGGTGTTGGCTTCGACTGGGAAGAACCGCATCAGGTTTGGGATAAGGTAAATGAGGAATTGAACGAATTGCAATATGAAGTCGATGCCGGAAACCAGGATAAGATCGAGGCTGAATTTGGCGACGTTTTATTCTCGATGATCAACTATGCGCGATTTCTGAATGTCAATCCCGAAGATGCGCTGGAGCGGACCAATAAAAAATTTATCAAAAGATTTCAGTATCTGGAGAATAAAGCCGGTGAACTCGGCAAACCTTTGTCTGATATGACACTGGCCGAAATGGACGTATTCTGGAACGAGGCGAAAAAAATCTAATCGTTGGCGATGCGCTTCAATTGAGCTAAATCGGTGATGGTGATGGTTTTTCCGGTGAGTGAAATGATGCCGGATTTATTCAATTCTGATAGCAATCGGATGCAACTCTCGACCGCCGTGCCAATGATGCTTGCAATTTCATCACGGGATAACTGAAGCTTTAAAGTGCCATCGGCGTTGGTGCCGAAAGTTTCTTTCAGATAGATCAGCGTGAAGGCCAACCGCTCCTTTACGCTTTTTTGCGCCATATTGACCATTAGTTCATCGGCATCCTTTAAATCGCCGCAGATGTTTTTCATTACTTGCATCGAAAACAGGCTGTTATCATTGAAGAAGCCCATAATTTCGGCTTTCGGAATAAAACATACTTCCATGTCTTCAAGGGCCACCGCACTTAAGTTGGCCGTTTCATCACTAATCAATGATCGCTGGCCTAGAAGTTCGCCTTTGGACACTAATTTCACGATGTGATTTTTGCCGCTCGGACTCAACTTTGTCAGTTTGCAAACGCCATCCTTGATGCAGAATACGCCGTTTACGCTTTCGCCTTCTCCGAAAATAGTACTGCCTTTTTTAATAGTGGTCGATACTTTGCATTCGGCCACCTTTAACAATTCGTCTTTTCTCAAGGTTTTGAGTGAACTCAATTCGCGTACAATGCATTGCTCACATTTGCTCATTACAACTAATTTGGGTCGTGCAAATCTACAACTTAATATGATATTTATCATATAATTAGTAAAAGCGTATCCCGACTTTTGCATCAAATTTCCATCATGGATCAACCATGTTTTCACTGCGGTTTACAGACAACAGAACAACTAGTAATCAGCTTCGACGATCGTCTGTTTTGTTGTGCCGGATGTAAAACCGTTTACCAGATTTTTAGTGATAACAACCTGACATCTTATTACGATTTTGCAAAGTCACCGGGTGCCACACCAACGACCGACCGCGATAAGTTCGATTTTTTGCAAAATGAGGATATTGCCGCAAAGTTGTTGCAGTTTACAGAAGGCACGACGTCGATTGTTACACTCAACATTCCCCATATCCACTGCAGTTCGTGTATATGGATTTTGGAAAACCTGCACCGGTTATTGCCACATATATCGAGTTCGCAAGTCAACTTCACCGAAAAAACCGTCCGGATCATTTTTGACAACAGCTCCACATCATTGTACGAAATCGTGCAACTGCTTGCAAATATTGGCTACGACCCTTACATCAGCCTGGATAATTACGATAAGGCCGCGAATAAATCGGATAATTCATTGATATATAAGCTCGGGATCGCGTTCTTCAGTTTCGGCAATATCATGCTCTTGTCGTTTCCCGAATATTTCGAAGTTGGTGAATATTGGATCGAAACCTATAAACCGTTTTTCCGCTGGCTGATTTTTTTGCTTGCGCTGCCGCCATTTCTTTACTCGGCTTCAGGTTATTACATATCGGCTTACAAAAGCTTGAAATCGGGACTGCTGAATATCGATATTCCCATTGCACTCGGGATCATCGTAATGTTTATCCGAAGTGCCGTCGATATGGTGTTCGATTACGGACCGGGTTTTTTCGACAGCCTCACCGGACTCGTATTTTTTATGCTATTGGGCAAGATGTTTCAGATCAAAACCTACAATTTCCTGAGTTTTGAACGCGATTATAAATCGTACTTCCCGATTGCCGTGACCCGAATTTCTAACGGCGTCGATGAAAGTGTTCCGGTGTATGATGTTGTTCCGGGCGACCGGTTATTGATTCGCAACAGCGAACTGATACCTGCCGACAGCATTCTGATTAGCGAACATGCATCAATCGATTACAGTTTTGTTAGCGGTGAGGCCGATGCGGTTTCCAAAAAATCAGGTGATTCGTTGTTTGCAGGTGGGAGGCAAATTGGCAAACAGATCGAAGTCGAAGTGGTCAAGCCAACGTCCCAAAGTTATCTGACCCAATTGTGGAGCCACGACGTGTTTCAAAAAGATGTCAACCAAGCGCACCGGACCATTACCGATAAAATCAGCCGCTATTTTACGCCTGCGCTGTTGCTGATTGCATTTGCGGGACTTGGTTACTGGATGTTTATCGACCTGGCCACCGCCTTCAATGTGTTCACCGCCGTTTTGATCGTTGCCTGCCCGTGTGCTTTGGCATTGACGGCACCGTTTACTTTTGGGAATATGCTGCGAATCATGGGCAACCGAAAATTCTATCTTAAAAATGCGCTTGCGATCGAACAATTGGCCGCAGTCGACACCATAGTATTCGATAAAACCGGAACACTCACTGCAGGTGAATCCGATATTTCATATGAAGGAAAGGCTCTTACAAGTCGCGATCTGACACTTTTAAAACAAGTACTGCGGGGATCAAACCATCCGCTGAGCAGGATGTTGTATCAAAATATCAGTGAGAATTCACCGGTCGTACTGTCTGAGTTTGAAGAAATCACCGGAAGTGGTATTATGGCAATCGCCGATGGGATCCGAATTAAAATCGGATCGGCGAAATTCATTGGCCAAACCGACCTTTCACCTGGCAAAAACACCGAAGTTCATATCGCTATCGAAGGTCGCGCCAGCGGTAAATTCATTTTCAGGAATCAATATCGCAGCGGACTACAATCGGTTTTTCAGCAATTATCCAAAAAGTACGATATCAAGATTTTATCGGGTGATAACGACGGTGAACGTACAGCGCTTTCCAAACTTTTGCCTGCTAACGCCGAAATGGTTTTCAATCAGAAACCAGAACAAAAACTAGAATTCATCCGCCAACTTCAGCAGCAGGGCCGCAATGTATTGATGGTTGGCGACGGCTTGAACGACGCAGGCGCATTGGCACAGAGTAATGTCGGTATATCG
>JADMKR010000142.1 GCA_015478765.1 Flavobacterium sp. | reverse complement strand
TACCAAAATTTGATTTCCGAAAATAAACTCATCCGTGCGATAATGCGTTTGAATATCAGATTGGTCATAATACACTAACGGCTTTAGCAACGGCACGCCCTCGTTAACATATTCCCAGAACATCGTATAAAGATAGGGCAACAGCTGGTATCGAAGTGAAACGAACTTGCGGGTAATATTGATAACATCTTCATCAAAGGACCAAGGTTCCTGGTTGCCGTGATCGCCCGAGGAGTGGGTTCGGAACAACGGATGAAACGCTCCCAACTGGATCCATCGCGCGTACAATTCGCCCGACGGCTGTTCGGCAAATCCACCAATATCAGACCCTGTAAAGCCCATTCCCGAAATAGAAAGCCGCTGCACCTGCACATTCGCTATCCACAGATGTTCCCATGACGCGACATTGTCGCCGGTCCAGGATGAAGTAAATCGCTGCGCACCCGAATAAGCCGACCGGGTGATGATAAATGGGCGTTTAGGATAGGTAAAGCGCTTTACACCTTCATATGTCGCGCGGGCCATCTGAGTACCATAGATATTGTGAGCTTTCCTGTGACTACACGGATTTCCATCATAATCGTGACGCACATCGAGCGGGAAAGTCTTGTCAGGCACCTCCATCACGGCCGGTTCGTTCATATCGTTCCACACGCCTTTAATTCCGATGTCGTTTATTAATTCCTTAAAAAGTCCGGCCCACCACTCACGCACATTTGGATTTGTAAAATCCGGGAAATTGCATTCGCCAGGCCAAACTTTACCTTTCATAAACGGACCGTCGGCGCGCTTGCAGAAATAGTCATTCTGCAGACCTTCCTTATATACGTTGTAGTCCTTATCGATTTTTATTCCGGGATCGATGATCACCACCGTTTTAAAACCATCCTCTGCCAACTCAGTCACCATTCTTTTTGGATCCGGAAAATGGTCATTATTCCACGTAAAACATCTAAAGCCGTCCATATAATCGATGTCGAGATAGATAGCGTCACACGGAATCTGAAGTTCGCGGAATTTAGCCGCTACTTCCTTCACATTGCTTTCGGGATAGTAGCTCCATTTGCACTGATGATATCCGAGCGCCCATAGAGGTGGCAGTTCAGGTTTACCCGTCAGATTTGTATAAGCTGTCACAACATCTTGCATCTGCGGACCATAAATGAAATAATAATTCATTTCACCACCGTCGGCCCAGAAACTCGTAACGTTGCGTCGCTCATGTCCGAAATCGAAAAATGATCGGAATGTATTATCGAAGAAAATTCCATACGAGATGCTGTTGTGCAAACCGATATAAAACGGAACTGCCTTGTATAGCGGATCCTGATCTTTTTGAAATGCATACTGATCGGTTGCCCAGTTTTCTAGGCGTTTACCCTTTAAATTAAAATGGGTGCTTTTATCACCAAGTCCGTAATAAGACTCGCCTTCCTTTGAGGTTTTGCTCATCTTAACGGTATTGCCGCCATAATGAAAATTTTCCTCCCAATGAAAACCGAGCTCGTCATCGACGATACTGTTTCCTTCGAGATCGTAGATCGCTAGCCGCATGTCTATTTTCTGGACTTTACAAACTACCTTGGAAGTTGTTATGGTGAACATATCGTCTGCTTCGACAAATTCGAGCAGGTTGTAGCCGTGGGATTGATTTTTGTCGATCGCATATGAAAAGTCATTGCTGAAATAACCTTTTGCGGTGTACCGAAACCGGATCATACTGTCCCGAAGAACAGTAATCTTCATTATGACATCGTTTTCGGAATAAAAACAAATCGAGTCGGCGTCATGCGTAAAAGATTTTATATGTGTAGGATAAAGGTCGCCTTTGTATTCTAATTCGGTGTTGGTGATCATGTTTTAAAGTTACGGGTAGGTGGCTCAAAATTACAAATTATGAACCGGTTACATTAGTAAAACGGAGCAATATCTACGCAAACGATATCGCCGCCACTATTTAATACTGAAGACGATTCCCGCCAATGGTGGAAGCCGAAGTGAAATTGAAAACGGCCGTCCGTCCCATGGGATTTCATCCGATGTAACTAGGTTCGTATTGCCGAAGCCGCTTCCTCCGAACTGCTCGTCATCACTATTGAAAATTTCAAGAAAATTGCCTGCTATCGGCACACCGACGCGATATTCGGAATGTGCAACCGGCGTGAGATTACAGACGATCAGCAAATCATCATCGCTGTGATGTCCTTTCCGCAGAAACGAAATGACGGCATTATCACTATCTGAATAATTTATCCATTCAAATCCAGCCGCCTTAAATTGAAGCTCATACAGCGCCGGGTTATTGCGATACACATAATTTAAACGCTTAACCGTTTCTTGAATTCCGCGATGGAAATGGTGGTCAAGTAAGTGCCAGTCGAGTCCCGCATTAAAATCCCATTCCGCTCTTTGTCCGAATTCAGCACCCTGAAACAATAGTTTTGCTCCCGGATGCATAAACAAGAATGTATATAATAATCGGAGGTTGGCGAATTGCTGCCACTCATCGCCGGGCATGCGTCCCAAAAGCGAGCCTTTTCCATGCACCACTTCGTCATGCGATAACGGCAACATAAAATTTTCGCTGAAAGCATACGTCATCGACATCGTTAGGTCACCTTGATGGTATTTCCGGTAAATCGGTTCTTTTTGGAAATACTTTAAAGTATCGTTCATCCAGCCCATCATCCATTTCAATCCGAATCCTAGACCACCGGCATAAGTAGGATGCGAGACCATCGGAAAAGACGTGCTTTCTTCGGCTATTGTTTGCACGCCTTCAAAATTCAGATAGACCGCTTCATTAAAATCTTTTAAAAATGTGATGGTGTCCAGGTTTTCCCGGCCCCCGAATTCATTCGGCTCCCACTCCCCTTCACTTCGCGAATAATCCAGATACAGCATCGATGCTACGGCATCTACACGCAAGGCATCGGCATGATAATGCTTCATCCAGAACACGGCGTTACTTATTAGAAAAGAACGCACTTCGCCACGTCCGTAATTAAACACCAGACTTTTCCAATCGGGATGATACCCTTTGCGAACATCGGGATGTTCGTACAGATGCGTGCCGTCGAAGAATCCGAGACCGTGTTCATCAGACGGAAAATGCGACGGAACCCAATCCAGTATTACGCCTATATTGGCTTTATGAAGTTCGCCAACCAAAAACATAAAATCCTGCGGTGTTCCAAACCGGGCTGTCGGTGCGAAATAACCAGTGATTTGGTATCCCCATGATGGATCATACGGAAATTCCATGACCGGCATAAACTCTACATGGGTGAATCCCATCTCTCCAATGTGGCTAACAAGTTGGGGGGCTAATTCGCGGTAGGTCAAAAATTCATTATTCGCATTTCTGCGCCATGAACCAAGATGCAATTCGTAAACCGACATCGGTTTGTCGAGGCTGTTAAAATCGTGTCGGGAATTCATCCATGAGTCGTCGGCCCACTGGTTTTCTAATTCCCACACTACCGAGGCTGTGCGTGGTGGCTTTTCGCAGTAAAATGAATATGGATCTGCTTTTTCAGTCACTTTATCGTTGTGGTCAGAAAATATCTTGTATTTGTAAAGTGCACCTTTTTCAACGCCGGGAACAAACCCTTCCCATATCCCTGAGCCGTCCCATCTCACATGAAGCGTGAAGTTTTCAGGTTGCCAATGATTAAAATCACCTATCACAGCAAGCGATTTGGCTGCCGGAGCCCAAACCGCGAAATAGACGCCTTTCACTCCACCGACTTC
>JADMKR010000141.1 GCA_015478765.1 Flavobacterium sp. | reverse complement strand
GTGATAACCTAATGCCGATAGATCCTGAGCAACTTTCTTCGAATGTTCATCAATACCTTTCCATGCAGGAAGTATCAGTACGCCGGCATTCTTTGATTTGGCTGAAGGCGCAATCGCGAAACCATTCAACTTTTGATTTCCGTCGGAATAACTGACCGATTTAAGTTGGGCGTTGGCCGTCAATGTCATGGTAATGGTGCATGCCAGAAAAATCTTCTTGATCATATGTGAATTTTTTTATCGTACGTTATGCTAATTCGCGGCTCTGTCTTTTGAATCTGAGGAGGGCGAATCGCCATTTTCCTGAGTTTTATCTTTTTGGATTTCCTTAGTCCCCGGGTCGATCTGTGACATGGGCTCCAATTGTTCGTTTGCCGGCTGCTGACTGGTTTCGCGGCCAACCTCACTTTCTTTGATATCCACTTTCTCGCGCGATTTATCCTGCTTTGCCGGATGTTCAAAATCGACATCATTTGGATTTACTTTGCTTTGATCCTCGGTTGAACCTTTGCCGTATCTTGTATCATCTTCCATGTTGCTCTTATTTAAATGGTTTAGTTCGTTTCTCTTGTTGTTTGATTTGTTCGCCGGTTTCCAGCCGGCTTTGTCGGGGGGGAGGACACTGACTTCCCGCTCGATTTCATGCTCTTCCACATATACCGCATAATCGGCCGGTTTGATACGCGCACCCGTGTAATCGGCATAAACTCTGGTAAATTCGGCTCCCATATATAGAATCGCTGCCGTATAATAGACCCAGACCAGTATAACGATCATCGATCCGGCTGCGCCATAAGCTGAACCGGTTCCAGTAGTTTCAATATATATCCCAATCAGGTATCGGCCCAGCATGAAAAGACAGGCCGTAAAAAAAGCGCCGACCCGCACATCGCGCCACGCAACCTTTGCATCGGGCAGTACTTTGAAGATGACACCGAAAAGGATGGTAATTACAACAAAGCTAATTAATAGGTTCAGCGCCTGCAAAAGTATTATAGTTACATCGGGAAAATAACTTTTGAGCAATTCGCCCAAAGCAACGAGTGCTCCGTTGACAATCAATGTTACGATCAGCAAAAACCCCAATCCAACGATTACCGATGATGAAAGCAATCGGTCCTTGATTAATTTGACCCAGCCTCTTTTAGGTTTGGCTTTCACCCGCCATATTGAATTGATTGAATCCTGGATATCGACAAATACCGTGGTGGCACCAATCAATAAAATTACGCCGCTCACAACCAAAGAAAACGTCGTTTGGCCCGACAGTTCCATATTTTTTATGATTTCCTGTATTTGGATGGCGACCTCATTTCCCAGCAGGCCGTTGATTTCGTTGAATACTTTTCCCTGAACAGCGTCCCGGCCATAAAATGCGCCGGCAAGTGAAATCATCAAAAGTAGGAGCGGAGCCATCGAGAAAACCGTATAGTACGAAAGCGAAGCACTCATTTTAATGGCTCGGTCATCACCAAATCCGACTATAGTATCTTTTAGAATCGAATAGACATCTTTCCAGGTTTGCTTGGCAAATAATTTTTTCATAGATAACCTTAATAAAAGAAAAACACCGGAGAGCCATGCTTCCCAGTGTTTCTAAATTTACGATGTTTTAGACTTGTGGCTGTCCTTTCTCCATAAATTCCTTAAAACTATTGATATCGTCTTCTACAATGCCTTCAAAAAGCGGATTCAACATTTTAGCAGCCGCTTCACCAGCCTTGCCCAGCGGCGCATGGTATGAAATGGTTACATCCAGTTCAGTGGAATTTGCCCCATTTTCCTTAAATACTACTTTTCCGGCGTTGTGGATCGTTGAATCCGGAAGCGATTGCCAGCTGAGCATTCTGTTTTCCTCATCCATCAAAATTTGTGCTTTCCATGAAATGCGACCAATACCTGCCGGACCTTTGGCGCGCCACTCGGATGTAATGTTGTCTATCTCATTTACTTTGTCAAGATGTGACATAAATGTAGGCAGGTTTTCAAGATTTCTCCAATAATCGTACACTTCGTATACCGGCCTGTTGATTGTCATTGAAGTGCGGATATTGACATTGCTGCTACTGCTTTTTCCTTCACTGCTCAGTGCAGCATAGGCTGGACAGTACCCGCTGATGCCGCGCAGCAGCATCGTTCCACCGGCAATGCTCTCGGGTACATTTTTTTTATTGGCCGTCAAGGCCCGATATAACAGATATGACCCCGCAGCCACCATCGCGATTCTTTCCCATTTGCCGACATTGATGTCAACACCAGGAATAATCGACTTCTTCTTACCGCTGCTCTTTTGAAAATAAGGCATCTCGTCTTTCAGATAACTATCAGTATAACGGTTGGGATCGGTTCCTGAAGCATCGATTTTTGAAAAAGGTCGGCTGGTTGTTTTTGATATTCCCATCATATAATTTTTTAAGGTTATTACTAGTATGTAAAATTGAAAGTGCATCTGACTTTCCGATTATAAATATCGGAAATGCAGACCGCAAGTGATTTGCATAATGCCGCTACATTTTTACATAATTAGCATTTGAAATAAAATTTCGTCCTATATTTATAGTAGTTTATAAGATTTATAATGACCTTAAAAGAAAAAACCTACGCGACCTTTTGGTGCATAAGCTTAGTGGCAATGTTTGTAGTGTTTGCGATTATGGCTTCCGATCCCAAATACAATGTCGCGGCGATGCTACAATTAGAGTTTGCACACAACGACGCCCATTTTTTCGATATTATGTCGGAATATGATTTTACTGCCGATTGGCTTGAAATGATGATTTACCTAGATTTTGCCTTTCTGGTGACCTTCACCGCCTTGTTCTACTTTTCATTAAAGGTCTTGATGGCTGCCGGTAAAGTCAGACGAAGAAGTTTCCTGGGACTTTTCTGCCTTGTTCCCGGAGCACTCGATGTTATCGAAAACATTCTTATGATTCAAATTATCCAACATGGAGGTTTACAGGATAAATTTCAATATTTTTCAAATGTTGTATGGATGAAATGGATCATAGTGGTTCCTTTTATAATTTTGACAATTATAGCGGCGCGTCATTTGTTTCTGCGGCTATTCAAAAAACAACCGCAGAAAAAAACTGACAATGATCTGTTATAATTTAATATTCCCCTGGATCGAGTCGTCCATCGTTTCGCCTTTAATAGCACCTATTGCCATTTTAAGGAAAGCGACTGCCTCACCGTGTTTTGTATCCCAGTAATAGCCTTCAGACGGCGTAAATTTTATTACGGTTATCCGCGGGTCGTCTTTGCCTTCGGTAAACCAGGTTTTCATCATCGGATCCCATAATTTTTCAATCTTTGCGCGATCGGTTGATATGGTTGCCTTGCCATAAAGTGACATGAAATCGCTGTGCGCCGATCCTTGAAATAATAACTGTACGCTGGGATCTTGTTGGATATCTATGTTCTTATTGCTGTCGGACGGACTTAAAAACCAGAAGTTTCCATTGTCGTCAATTTCTTCGGCAGCCATCGGACGTGTTGAAAAAGATTCACCCGATCTTATTTTGGTGCAGAAAAAGCACGATTTGGCTTTGCCGGCCAGTTCTTTTATTTTTGAAACTGCCTCTGATCCTGTGACGTTTTCGTAATTGTCTTCGCGTTGATTTTTGTCAATACTGTTCATAATATAAAATTTAAGATTACTATTTATTTCTTCCGTTTTTACTAGTGGGCTTCGGATAACCAGGCAACATCGCCCCGCTATTCTAGTATGGTATAGAAATACAATCCTTAGGGAATGTCTGGATTTTTAAAAATCCTAATTTAATGAATGAACCTGCCGCAGATGTTGCATCCCTAAGGCAAA
>JADMKR010000140.1 GCA_015478765.1 Flavobacterium sp. | reverse complement strand
GGCGACTTTGGCAATATCCGAGTCGAGAGAGCGTGGATATTTGGCAAGATCATCGGGATTGTTGAACTGTGTTGGGTTGACAAAAATGCTGATCACCGTATGAGTATTATTGGCAACCGAAGTCTTTAACAGCGACAGATGCCCGGCGTGCAACGCGCCCATTGTTGGCACGAAACCTATCGTGGTGCCCGTCTTGGAAACCGACGCAAGATGTGCCGATAATGCTACTTGTTTGTTGAAAATCAGCATCGGAAATTAATTAAAATAGGGTGCAAACTTAAGATTTTAGACAATACGTGCGTAAATTTTCGTAAATTTGCGACTTTATATCTACACAAAATAACGAATTACAATATGGAGGATAAGAGGATATTGTACGTATCATCTGAAGTGGTTCCGTATCTGGCTGAAAACGAGGTTTCTTTAATGTCTTATGATGTTCCGAAAATGGTTAATGATCGGGGCGGGCAAATCAGGATATTCATGCCTAGATATGGGAATATTAATGAAAGAAGGCATCAACTACACGAAGTTATCAGGCTTTCCGGGATGAATTTAGTCGTAAATGACCTCGATATGCCATTGATTATTAAAGTCGCATCGATCCCAAAAGAGAGAATTCAGGTATATTTTATCGATAATGATGAGTATTTCAAGCGCAAGGCTACTTTTACCGATGAAGAGGGCGCGCTCTATTCTGACAATGATGAACGTGCCATTTTCTTTGCCAAAGGCGTTGTTGAAACCGTCAAGAAATTGAATTGGGTTCCCGATATCATACATGTTCATGGTTGGATGGCCGCAATGCTTCCAATTTACATGAAGCACTATTATAAGGATGAAGCATTGTTTGCCAATACTAAGATCGTCACCTCGGTATATAGCCAGTCTTTTGAAGGCAATCTCGACATGAAGATGATAAAGAAGGTGCAGTTTGACGGTATTCCCGATGATGCAATTTCATTCCTGGAGACGCCTAATTACGAAAACATCATTAAAGCAACTGTCAATCAGTCTGACGCTGTGATAATTGCCTCCGATAACCTGTCTTCAAGTTTAACAAAATTTATAGAATCGTCGGGAAAACCTTTTTTACCTTTCCAGCCGAAAGATCAGTTTGCCGAAGCGTATACCAACTTCTATAAGGATACGGTTCTTTAATTTTATTACCAAAACATAAATGTACAAGAATTCTTTTTTTAGTCAAGTGTTGCTAGGGCTTACAGCAATGCTCATTATTTCGTGCGATAAAGATTTTAACGAAATAGGCGCCGACATCATCGGTGATGATCATTACAATTTTGAACTCAAATCCTACGATATCGCCGCTAATACTGTTGGAACCGGACCGGTCCAGTCCAATAATTTACCCATAAACCCTCTTGGAATCTACAACAATCCGGTATTTGGAAAGACAAAAGCACACTTTGTAACCCAACTGGAGTTAAAAACACCAAACCCGACAATCGGTACCAATATTCAAATGACCAGTGTGACTTTATCAGTTCCGCTGTTCAGCCACGTAGTTTCCAATAATTCAGACGGCTCGAAAACATACGCCATCGATTCGCTGCTGGGATCTTCTAACCAGATCTTCGACCTGAAGGTATACCGATCTGGTTATTTTTTGGGCGACGTCGGATACGAAGGTCCAACGCAAATCACCCAGAAATATTATTCGAATCAAACGCCGGATATCGACGGACTTAAACATCCAACCGTGCTTAACAACGGCCCGGGGAGTGAAAATGAGAATTTCTTTTTTAATCCGGCCGAACGTGAAGATACCGTGGTAAACAGTGAAGGGGAATCGTCTGTAGTTAAATCGGTTCCTGCGCTCCGACTTGAATTGGACAAGGATTATTTCAAAACGCACGTCCTGGAGGCAGGTGCAACCAATCTTCAGAGCAACAACGCTTTTAAGAATCATTTCCGTGGCTTGTATTTCAAGGTGGCAGAAGCAGGCACATCAGCTGGCGCTTTGGCAATGCTGGATTTTACAAAGGGTATAGTGACCATTAAGTATAAGGCAGATATTACAACGACAACCTCTACCGGTACTACTACCACTAATATGGACCTTAGTCTTATATTGAACATGACCGGCAATACTGTCAGCCTTTTGGAAAATGAGCCTTCGGCAGAATATCAGAGTGCGTTAAATGCTGATTTCGATGAAGAGCAAGGCCAATCGCGTCTTTTCCTGAAAGGCGGCGAAGGATCGGTGGCTACAATAGATATTTTTGGAAATACCGACGCCAACAGCAATGGTGACCCTGATGCGCCGGATGGCATACCTAACGGAATTCCTGACGCTCTTGACGAATTGCGAACCAAAAACTGGCTGATCAATGAAGCCAGCCTGACTTTTTACGTCGATCGCGATATGATGGGCAGCGAGTCTTCCGAAGTACCAGATGCTCCGGAACCGGAGCGAATCTATTTGTATGACATTCCAAATAAACGTCAGATATTGGACTATGCCTTCGATAATACGAAAGGGCGTACCACCAAGCTCGATAAAGGTATTTACGGCGGAATATTGGAAAAATCTGCCGATGATCGTGGCATCAAGTATAAAATCAGAGTAACGAATTATGTCCGGTCGCTTGTGGGCCAGGATTCAACATATGTTCGCCTTGGGTTGTCGGTTACAGAAAACATCAACCTGATTACGATGGCAAAGGTGAGGTTGGAAAACCCAGTTACTGAACCGCTTAATAAATTCATTCCCACGGCTTCTGTAGTCAGTCCTGTGGGAACAGTTTTGTACGGAAGCAATATTCAAAACAGCACTCCTAACGATCCAGACTCCGATTACTATAAGCGGGCGCGTTTGGAAATATATTATACCGAACCAACCAATAATCAGTAATTAATATGTGTGGAATTGTAGGTTATATAGGTCATCGCGAGGCATATCCGGTGGTGATCAAAGGTCTTAAAAGACTAGAATACCGAGGCTACGACAGCGCCGGCATCATGCTTTATGACAACGAGCTTAAAATCTCGAAAACCAAAGGAAAAGTATCCGACCTGGAAGCGAAGTCACTAATAGAGATATCGACCACAGGAACCATCGGAATGGGTCATACACGCTGGGCAACCCATGGCGTGCCAAACGATGTCAATTCGCATCCTCATTTATCCAACTCGGGTGAATTGGCGATAATCCACAATGGTATAATTGAAAACTATGCGCCGCTTAAGCAGGAGCTGATGAACCGCGGCTACGTGTTTCATTCCGACACCGATACGGAGGTTCTTGTTAATCTGATTGAAGAGGTTCAGAAAAATGAAAAATTAAAACTTGGAAAAGCGGTGCAGGTAGCACTGAATCAAGTTATCGGAGCGTACGCCATCTGCGTATTTGACACCAAAAAACCCGACGAAATCGTGGTTGCCCGCTTGGGAAGTCCGCTTGCCATCGGAATAGGTGAAGGTGAATTTTTTATCGCCTCCGATGCATCCCCATTTATCGAGTATACATCAAATGCCATTTATCTGGAAGATGAAGAAATGGCGGTCGTTCGGCTGAACAAAGCACTAAAAGTTCGGAAAATAAAGGATGACTCACCTGTAGATCCATATGTTCAGGAACTGCAGATGAATCTCGAGCAAATCGAAAAAGGCGGTTACGACCACTTCATGCTTAAGGAGATCTACGAGCAGCCAAGTGTTATCAAAGATACATATCGCGGTAGGCTACTTGCCAATGAAGGCATAATCCAAATGGCCGGCGTGGAGGATAACCTTGAGAAATTCCTAAATGCGCAACGAATTTTAATTGTGGCTTGCGGTACTTCGTGGCATGCCGGACTTGTAGCAGAGTATATTTTTGAGGAA
>JADMKR010000139.1 GCA_015478765.1 Flavobacterium sp. | reverse complement strand
TACGCTATCGGCGCGTATGCGCGAACTTTCGTTTTTGAACAAAGGGATCACCATTACTTTTACCGATAAACGTGAACTCGACAAAGACGGGAATTTCGTTCAGGAGATTTTTCATTCCGATGAAGGTCTGAAGGAATATATCCGATATCTCGACGGCAACCGCGAGCCCATCATATCACATGTGATCAGCATGGATCACGACAAAGGTGAGATCCCGGTTGAAGTCGCATTGATCTACAATACTTCATACACTGAGAATATCTTCTCATACGTGAACAATATCAACACGCACGAAGGTGGGACGCACCTGCAGGGTTTCCGCAGCGGATTGACGCGTACGCTGAAAAAATACGCCGATGCTTCCGGATTATTGGACAAACTGAAATTTGAAATCGCCGGTGATGACTTCCGCGAAGGATTGACAGCAATCATTTCGGTAAAAGTCCAGGAACCACAGTTTGAAGGACAGACTAAAACCAAGCTGGGTAACCGCGAGGTTGTTTCGCCTGTGAGTCAGGCCGTATCGGAAATGCTCGAGAACTACCTTGAGGAGAATCCGAACGATGCCAAGATAATTATCCAGAAAGTAATATTGGCCGCCCAGGCCCGCCATGCTGCGAAAAAAGCGCGTGAGATGGTGCAGCGAAAAACTGTTATGGGTGGCGGCGGACTTCCGGGAAAACTTTCCGATTGCTCCGAGCAGGATCCGGCAAAATGCGAAGTTTATCTTGTCGAGGGAGACTCGGCGGGCGGAACCGCAAAACAAGGCCGGGACCGGAATTTCCAGGCGATTTTGCCGTTGCGTGGAAAGATTTTGAATGTCGAGAAGGCGATGCATCACAAAGTTTTCGAAAACGAAGAGATCCGAAATATATTTACAGCGCTGGGGGTGACCGTGGGAACTGCCGAAGACAGCAAAGCACTAAACCTTGAAAAGCTCCGATACCATAAAGTTATCATCATGTGTGATGCCGATGTCGACGGTAGCCACATTGCCACGCTGATTTTGACATTCTTCTTCCGTTTTATGAAAGAGCTGATCGAAGAAGGGCACGTATATATCGCCGCTCCGCCATTGTATTTGGTTAAAAAAGGAAACAAAAAAGAATATGCGTGGAATGATCTTCAGCGCGACCAGGCGAACGAAAGAATGGGTGGCAGTGCCGCGATACAACGCTACAAAGGTTTGGGGGAAATGAATGCCGAGCAGCTTTGGGAAACCACCATGGATCCAAATTTCCGAACATTGCGTCAGGTAAATATTGACAGCCTTGCTGAAGCCGACCGTGTGTTTTCGATGCTGATGGGCGACGAAGTTCCGCCACGTCGTGAATTCATCGAGAAGAACGCTGCGTATGCGAAGATAGATGCATAGCGCCAAATCCTACATCATCGCACTGGGATTGTGTTTGTCGGGCGTGATGGCAACTGCCCAAAGTCAGCAGACGATGGAGCAGATAGGCCATTTGCTCGAAGATGCACTTTTTGTGTCGGATAAATACCTGACTCCGGCTGCCGACGCTGCCATTTACCAGTCGTCATCGGCATGGCTTACCACGGCAAAATCCCGAGAATTGTGGGATGTTACTATAGGAGTGAATGCGAACGTGTTCTTTGTGCCCAAACGGGACCGCAGTTTTACGGTGAATAATTCCGATTTTTCATTTTTCACTATCGAAAATGCGACAACGGCTGAGTTGCCAACGGCCCTGGGTAATGACGACCGATTTTATTTGACCGGAGAAATTGACGATAACGGATCGGTGAGCCCGGTGCGAATGCGCGCGCCGGAAGGCATCGACACCGAATCTATTACTTATCCCTATTTGCAGGCGTCGGTAGGGTTGCCATTCGGTACCGAACTTATCGCCAAATATTCCACCAAAGTCAAATTGAAAAAAGGACACTATCAGGTTTATGGTGCGGGTTTGAAGCATACCGTTAGCCGATATTTTCCAACCGTCGAAGCAAAGAATGTTTTTGTATCGGTATTGGCTGCCTATTCTCACGAAGATATCAGTTTTAGTTTTTTGGATACCGAAACCCAGTTTGGTAATTTGGGATTGAACCAAATATCCGGATTGGTGAATACATGGCAATTTCAGGCTAGCGTTTCTAAGAAATGGAATAAGTTCGAACTCATGTCGTCGGTCATTGGAAACACCAGCCAGATCAAATACGAAGTTGGCGGCCCCAAGGGCGAAATCGAGAACATTTTGCCGGTTCAGTACATCGTCAATGAAAGGTTGAAGGATATCTATAAGACGAAAACCAATGTTTTGGGAGAAATCTCGGGACGTTATCAGATCGGAAAAATTTATCTGCAGAGTGCTTTTGCTTTTGGTAAATTTGCCAACGCCAACTTTTCGATTCAATACGAAATAATATAATTACAATTTAAACAATACAGATATGAAAGTTACAATCGTCGGCGCCGGAAATGTAGGCGCAACATGTGCAGATGTGATCGCTTACAGAGGAATTGCCAGCGAAGTGGTGCTGCTCGACATTAAGGAAGGATTCGCCGAAGGCAAAGCAATGGACATTATGCAGTGTACGACCAATACAGGTTTTAATACGATGGTATCGGGCGTAACCAATGATTATTCGAAAACTGCCAATAGCGATGTAGTGGTTATTACATCGGGAATTCCGCGCAAGCCTGGAATGACCCGTGAGGAGTTAATTGGCATCAATGCCGGAATCGTAAAAACGGTGGTGGGTAATGTATTGGAACATTCGCCAAATACAATTGTGGTAGTGGTATCAAATCCGATGGACACCATGACTTACTTGGCGCTCAAAGCAACCGGGTTGCCAAAGAATAGAATCATCGGTATGGGAGGCGCCCTCGACAGCTCACGATTCAAATATTATCTTTCAAAAGCGCTCAACAAGCCGGCTAATGACGTTTCGGCAATGGTGATTGGCGGTCACGGCGATACGACGATGATCCCACTTACGCGTTTGGCATCTTATAATGGCATTCCGGTATCAGAATTCCTTTCACAGGAGCAACTTGAAAAAGTAGCGGCCGACACCATGGTTGGCGGAGCGACGCTTACCGGACTTTTAGGAACATCGGCGTGGTATGCTCCGGGCGCATCGGTAGCGTATTTGGTAGACAGCATATTGAATGACCAGAAGAAGATGATAGCGTGTTCGGTAATGCTGGAAGGTGAATACGGCCAGAATGACATTTGCATCGGCGTACCGTGTATTATCGGCAAAAACGGCGTAGAAGAAATACTGACCATCAATCTTGACGAGCGCGAAAAAGGATTATTCGCAAAAAGTGCCGATGCCGTGCGCAATATGAATGCCGACCTGAAATCGGTGTTATCGTAACCCATTCGTTAAAGAATTATAAGAAGACTGCGCCGCCAGTCTTTTTTTAAGATTAATCAATAAATAAATTGGTTAATCATAGGGTTAATTATATATTTGCACGTTTCAGAAAAATGCGTTGGCGTCAACGGGTCTGTATGTCGCACGTTTACAGGGCTTTCGCCGCTTTTGACCGACTCGGAACGACCAATATCAAACAAACGAATTAATTAATTTTTAGTAATAATGCAGAATAGAGGACTAATTAAATTTTTCGCAATTTTATTTGCGTTGGTAAGTATCTACCAGCTTTCATTCACTTTTGTGGCCAACAATATCGAAGACGATGCCCGGGAATTTGCCGGTGGTGATCCATTAAAGGAAGTACAGTACCTCGATTCAATAGGAAAGGTCAAAGTTTACAATCTGGGTTTTACCGATTTCACCTATAATGAAGTAAAGGACAAAAAGATAAACAAAGGACTGGATCTCGAAGGCGGTATCAATGTTCAATTACAAATCTCCGTTCGCGATATCATCCGCGGCCTTGCCAACAATAC
>JADMKR010000138.1 GCA_015478765.1 Flavobacterium sp. | reverse complement strand
CACTCTTCGTAGGTGATCTTGGGGACGCGAGTGGGCGCTTGGCGGAAATGCTATCACAAATCCAGCGAATGATTTTATTGGTACGACTTCTAACCAAGACTTCCGTGTGCGAACCTGGAATAATGAAAGATTCACATTCACTTCCAACGGCCGTCTTCGAAGCCATAATGATGGAGATGCCCTGCAACCAATTTACTCCTGGAATGTTGACACCAACATGGGAATTTATAGAATAGGCACGGACATACTTGGCTTTTCTACGAATGGTGCGGAAAGAATGAGAATTATAGCAGACGGTCGGGTTGCAATTAATAGTGTAGCGCCGTTTGCTGGGGACCAATTTTCAGTGTTTGGTACTGGTAGCGCGGTCAATGGCTATACCACCGGCGCAAACGGTATCGGGGTCTACGGACAATCTACCGGCGCTTCAGGAAGCATTGGTATGTACGGGACTGCCAGTGGCACAAATGCTGTTGGTCAATTCGGGGTTTCGAACAATGTCAGTGGCTTCGGTGTGCGGGCGCGAAATACTAACGCCGCAGGTACTGGCGTGCTAGGGGCTGGAAACAATATCGTAGGAACCTATCTCATTGATGGAACGGGTGGATCATTCAATGGCATTACAACTGCTCTGTTTGCTTATTATACGACGCCAAACGTCGGAAGCGGAATTGTAATTCAAGATGCGTTTTACCAACAATGGGATTTGGGCGCATGGGATGGAATGTACTATAAAATAATAGGAACAGGAACAGTGAGCACCGTGGTAAATGATCTCAATAATGATAAAGTCGTTATGCAGTGTACTGAAACCCCTGAAGGACTTTTTCAAGATCATGGCATCGGCCAATTGACAAATGGAAAGGCACATATCACCATTGACCCCATTTTTAGCAAAAATATTAAAGTCAGTGATGAATTTCCTTTAAAAGTTTTTGTTCAGTTGGAAGGCGAATGCAACGGCGTCTATGTAACTAATAAATCAGCTACATCATTTGATGTTGTAGAATTACAGGGCGGGAATTCAAATGTAAAGTTCGCTTATTCGATTGTCGCAAACCGGGCAGATGAAAATTTCGTTTCCGAAAATGGCGATATTAGAAGTTCAGTATATAGCACAAGATTTAAACAAGCACCTAAAATTAGAGAGCGTGCCACACTTAAAGACGAGGAAGTTTCTAAATAATTAAATGCTTTGCATAAACCTCCAAAAAGACCTTTTCTTCAAATAGTCAAGGTCTTTTTCATTTTCATACGCCTCACGTTCGAAAATGATGTGCCGATATGCCTTTTCATGATTTTGAAACCGCAAAAGTCCAATCAAATAGTCTGTCAAATACCACACAAAAAAGCCAACTATCAATAATTCCGCCTGTTGGCGCAAATGTATCTTTTCATGATTGATGAACACTTCATCATTCCCATCCTCTTGATTACATATTATGACGAAAGGAAATACAGTGATCCCGCGGTAACCTTTTGGCACTAAATATCGGTTCACGATAAGGATCATTCGTTATAAAGTTTATAAATTTGTAGCTCATGGACGAGCAAAATAACGAAATAAAACCAATCGAAGGCGAGGATTTTTACTATACGCCGGAAGGCTATAAATGCTTTACCGAAAAATATCATTTGAAGCGTGGCTATTGTTGCCGTAGCGGATGTCGCCACTGCCCCTATGGGTATGATAAGAAAAAAGACAAGCAATTTTGAAATTCCACAATGCAAGTCACTTTTCGAATCCCTGGCAGATTCCCGCAGCATTTCAAATTTTCAAATTCTCACATTATTAACCTATCTTTCTAAATGACCTTTCAAGAGAAAATACAACAAGGAATTCCGTCAATACTGCCAGAGCCAAAACGTTACGATCCGGCAGTAAATCACGCTCCAAAGCGCAAAGAAATTCTATCGGCCGACGAGAAGAAACTGGCCGTCCGTAATGCTTTGCGTTATTTCGACGCGAAAGATCACGCGGTTTTAGCGCCTGAATTTTTCAGCGAACTAAACACTTACGGCCGTATTTATATGTACAGGTTTCGTCCAGATTATGAGATGAAGGCTCGGCCGGTTTCGGAATATCCAGGCAAAAGCCAACAGGCGAAGGCAATAATGCTGATGATTCAAAATAACCTTGACTACGCCGTGGCGCAACATCCGCACGAATTGATAACTTATGGCGGAAATGGCGCCGTTTTTCAAAATTGGGCACAGTATCTTCTAACCATGAAATATTTGTCGGAAATGACCGACGAGCAGACGCTGACCATCTATTCAGGCCATCCAATGGGCTTATTCCCTTCGCATAAAGATGCGCCGCGCGTAGTGGTGACAAATGGCATGATGATTCCCAACTATTCAAAACCGGATGACTGGGAAAAATTCAACGCACTGGGCGTTACTCAATACGGTCAAATGACGGCCGGAAGCTATATGTATATCGGTCCGCAGGGAATCGTGCACGGTACTACCATTACGGTGTTGAATGCCGGCCGCAAGATCGCAAAATCAGGCGAAGGCCTTGCCGGTAAAATCTTTGTAACGTCGGGTCTAGGCGGTATGAGCGGTGCCCAGCCAAAAGCGGGAAATATTGCCGGATGTATTACTGTGTGCGCCGAAGTCAATGAAAAAGCGGTACATACAAGGCATTCGCAAGGATGGGTTGACGAAATAATCACAGATCTTGATGTACTGTGTGATCGTGTCCGTAAGGCAAAGACAGCAAAAGAAACTGTGTCTATCGCCTTCCTGGGCAATGTTGTGGATGTATGGGAAAAGTTCAGCAATGAAAATATCTTTGTTGATTTGGGCTCCGATCAAACGTCGTTACACAACCCATGGGCCGGAGGATATTATCCTGTGTCGCTAACATTTACAGAAGCCAATGAATTAATGGCCTCAAATCCCGAACAGTTTAAATCAGAAGTTCAACAAAGCCTGCGCCGACACGCCGATGCTATAAATCGACATACAGAAAAAGGTACTTACTTTTTTGATTACGGAAATGCTTTTTTACTTGAATGCTCGCGCGCTGGTGCCGATGTTTGGGCCGACAACAAAATCGACTTTAAGTATCCGAGTTATGTGCAGGACATTTTAGGACCGATGTGTTTTGACTACGGATTCGGGCCTTTCCGGTGGGTTTGCGCTTCGGGAAATCCAAGTGATCTGGACCGCACGGATGCCATAGCTACAGAAGTTCTGGTGCAAATGGCCGAAACTGCCCCTGCCGAAATCAAACAGCAAATGCAGGACAATATCCAATGGATACAAGGCGCCAAACAAAACAAGCTGGTGGTCGGGTCTCAGGCACGAATTTTATATGCCGACGCGGAAGGCCGCATTAAAATTGCGGAAAGATTCAACAAAGCGATCGCCAGCGGAGAAATCGGACCGGTGGTTTTAGGCCGGGATCATCATGATGTTTCAGGCACCGACTCGCCATTTCGCGAAACTTCCAACATCTACGACGGCTCGCGGTTTACAGCCGATATGGCCATTCAAAACGTAATTGGCGACAGCTTTCGTGGAGCTACATGGGTCAGTATTCACAACGGCGGAGGTGTAGGCTGGGGCGAGGTAATAAACGGCGGCTTCGGTATGGTTCTTGATGGCTCGCCCGACGCTTCACGGCGACTAAAATCCATGTTATTTTGGGATGTTAATAATGGCATTTCACGCCGCAGCTGGGCCCGAAATGATGAAGCTGTATTTGCAATCAAAAGAGCCATGGAAAATGAGCCACTTTTGAGAGTTACCCTTCCCAATCTGGTCGACGACGCTGTTCTGTTAAATTTGTAAAGTTCCGATTTCATCCAAGCTGATTATAACGGTGCCGTTTTAAAGTATGAATTCAAATTTTAATAAAAACCGCTATGAAAACACTAAAA
>JADMKR010000137.1 GCA_015478765.1 Flavobacterium sp. | reverse complement strand
AATAAGAAACTCGATCAGGCCCGCATTGATTATCACCAGGTTGAACACGGACAATATAAGCGAAACAGTATGGCCTAACGTAAAAATAGTTACGAGAATCAAAACCCGTTTCCAATCCCTGAACGTGTAAGGGACTGTTAGTGCTATTAGGAATAACACATGATCGTATGCATTGATATCCAAAACGTGCTTTAAGCCGATTTGAAAATAAATCCAGAAGTCTGACATTATCTAAATATTATGTTTGGTCATGTAAACTTACGATTTATTTTGAAACCAACTTTCAGTGACACCTACCACAACGCGCATCGTCGGGTTTTGTTTGATACTGCTAAAAGTTTTTAGAAAGATTTAATATTAAAATCAAATACGGTTATCTTTGCAGCACAAAAACAACGTTACTATGTCATTTTCAGATTTGTTCGATAGCGAATTCAAAAACAGAAATAAAGGCCATTTTTCGGCAATGGTTCGCGTAGCATTAACCGATGGTTCTATATCCGACGAGGAGAAAGTCTTTTTGGATCGACTGGCCCGAAAATTCGAAATTTCGACCGCCGAATATGAAGAAATTCTCGAAAACCCGCTTAAATATCCTATCAACCCGCCTTACCTGTATACTCAAAGGTTGGAGCGCCTTTTCGACCTGGCCCGCATTGTACATGTCGATACTCATTTAGGAAACAAACAAATTTTGATGCTCCGCCGGTTTGCACTTGCATTGGGTTTCACTCCGGGAAATGTGGACTATATTATTGATAAAGCATTGAATCTTGTTGACCAAGGCGTCGATTTGGAGACATTTGTTTACGAAATGCAACACATGAATAAATAAAAAAAATGCCTCGGGATCCCGGGGCATTATCTTTAAAACAACTTTTTATTCGGCCATAAATTGCTCTGCCTTTTCGACCATTTTCCGGCATCCGCAGAAAAACGGCACGCGTTGGTGTAGTTCGGTTGGTTGCAGCTCCATGATTCGGTTGAAACCATCCGATGCTTTGCCACCGGCCTGTTCCACTATGAACGCCATTGGATTACATTCATATAATAGCCGTAGTTTTCCATTCGGCGCTTTGGCACTCTGCGGATAAATGTAGATTCCGCCTTTTATCATATTTCGGTGTATGTCTGAAACGAGACTGCCAATATATCGCGATGTATAAGGCCCGTTGCCTTCGTCGCTCTGACAATATTTGATATATTTCTTGACGCCTTGAGGGAACTGCACATAATTCCCTTCGTTGATGGAGTAGATATTACCGTCTTCCGTAAATTTCATATTGGGATGAGACAAATAGAAAGTGCCAATTGCAGGATTCAGTGTGAATCCGTTTACTCCATGCCCGGTGGTATAGACCAACATGGTCGATGTACCATAAATCACATAACCGGCCGCTACCTGATTAATTCCCGGTTGCAGAAAATCCTCAAGTTTTACAGGCGTTCCCACTGGCGTGATTCTGCGATAGACGGAAAATATAGTTCCAACGGAAACGTTTACATCAATATTCGACGAACCGTCCAAAGGATCCATCAGCACTACATATTTATTATTGTGACAATTATCGGTTCCTGCAACGGTGATAAAGTCGTCATTTTCTTCGGAAGCGATACCGCAAACTATCTCACGATTGGTTAGCGTTTGAATAAAAACCTCATTGGCGTACACATCCAATTTTTGCTGATCTTCGCCCTGAACATTTTGTTCGCCCGCCGCACCCACAATATCGACAAGGCCGGCTTTGTTCACTTTGTAGTTGACAACTTTGGCAGCGAGTCTAATGGAATTGATGATTCTGGAAAGTTCGCCCGACGAAAATTTAAATTCTTCCTGTTTCTCAATTATGAATTCCCCGAGGGTTTTGTGGCGTTCTTCCATTGCTATATCGTTGTAGTTTATGGCAAATATCGCCTTTTTTACGCAATTGAATTCATGTTTAGATAGTTTTTGGATTGTATATTTGTCAAACTACCATTAGATTCCAATATGAAAATCAGACCAGGCCAAAAAGCCGATATGCCGTCCATTCTCGAACTCATCACCGAACTCGCCGTTTTTGAAAATGACCCTTCGGCAGTCGTTATTACTGTTGGCGACCTGGAACGCGATGGTTTCGGAAACACGCCGCTGTTCCAAACTTTTGTGGCTGAAGCCGATGGAAAAATTGTGGGAATGGCACTTTATTACTTTCGTTACTCCACCTGGAAAGGAAAAACAATTCACCTTGAGGATTTGATCGTTACCGAAAAGTTCCGGAATACCGGCATCGGAAAGCAATTATACAGGGCCGTAATCGGTCAGGGACAAAGCGAAAATGTACGCCGAATTGAATGGAATGTATTGAACTGGAATCAAAGTGCGATCGATTTCTATGTTCGCTCCGGCGCCATCGTAAAAGATGACTGGTTGGTGGTTCAAATGGACGAATTCGGAATTAATAATTACCTTTCAGTTAATCCGCAACCTAATATCGATTTTTAAATTTTATGAGGATATTCAAATTTGGAGGCGCATCGGTCAAAGACGCTGACGGAATTAAAAACGTTTGCAGCGTACTGCAGCAAGTGGGTTACCAGGATGTACTGGTGGTTGTTTCTGCCATGGGAAAAACCACCAATGCGCTCGAAACCGTATTAAAAGATTATTTCGATAAGTCGCCTGCTTTGAAATCGTCAGTGCAGGAAGTCCGCAAATACCACAATCAGGTTTTGATGGATCTTTTTGATGACAACCACCCGGTTTACAAGTTGGTAAACAAACTTTTCGCCGACCTTGACGAATTCCTGAAAAACAGCAAATCGCCCAACTACAATTTCGTTTATGATCAGGTGGTGGGTTTTGGGGAATTGATCTCAAGCACCATTTTAGCACAATACCTGGCCGAGTGTGGCTTGGCGGCGAATTGGATCGACGTTCGCGATTTCATTAAAACCGACAACAATTATCGCGATGCGAACGTAAACTGGCCGGCGACTCAGGAGGCTATTTCTAAAAACATAAAACGGAAATCACTCAATGTTACCCAGGGGTTTCTGGGTTCGGATGAAAATAATTTTACAACCACACTGGGTCGCGAGGGCTCCGATTACTCGGCTGCGATATTCGCCTATTGCATGAATGCCGAAAGCGTTACTATCTGGAAAGATGTGCCCGGCGTCATGAATGCCGATCCGCGCTATTTTGAAAATGCGAAACTGCTGCAACAGATCAGTTATCGCGAGGCAATCGAACTTGCATTTTACGGTGCGACGGTCATCCACCCGAAAACCCTTCAGCCGTTGCAACGAAAGGAAATTCCGCTGTTCGTCAAGTCGTTTTTGAATCCGATGCTTCCGGGAACCCGCGTTTCCAAAGGCGCCGATCTCGAACCGGAGTTGCCTTGCTACATCGTGAAAAGAAATCAGCTGCTATTATCTTTATCGTCGATCGATTTTTCGTTTATACTTGAAGAAAACATCAGCGAAATTTTTGCGCAGTTGCATCTCTACAAAATGAAAGTGCATATGATTCAGAATTCGGCCATCAGTTTTTCTGTGTGCATCGACGATCGGTTTGGCAATTTTGACAGATTGAGAAAGATATTGGCCAACAAATTCAAAGTTTTTTACAATGAAAATGTTTCGCTTTACACTATCAGGCACTTTGATGAAAAATCGGTGAAAACGGTCGAGAAAGACAAGTTGGTTTTACTGAAACAGGTAAGTCGCGAAACCATGCAGATTGTCACTAAAGATCCGTCCGACAGCGCATTGCGATAAGTACACTACTTTTGATGCGTTTACGTTATAGTTTCTTATGCTTAAAAAACTTTTTTGTTGGGTAGTTTTCGGTTGTTTCGCAAGCCTTCAGGCTCAGGAAATCGGCACACCCTACAAAAACCGTCAGATAGTCGCCTCGCGCGATACCATTCAACTGGACTCGGTAAGCATAAGTCCGTCATTTTTTAAGTTGCTCGATCGCAACGGCCAGGCATTGGACACCACTTTTTACAAAGTCGATTACAGCCGTGGAACATTGCTAATTGGCGAAAATGCACCTTTTTTAAATGATACGCTTTCCGTGCGATATTTGAAGCTACCGGAATATCTTACCAAAACATATTCGATTTATGACCAAAGCAGCGTTGTAAGCAATGACGCATTGAGCGGCCAACTTTACCAAGTTCAATCCGCTACCAGAAAACCGTTCATCCCGTTTGACGGATTGAATACAGCGGGGAGTATTACACGCGGTGTGACAATAGGCAATAACCAGAATACGGTGGTCAACTCGGCCCTGGATCTACAGATTACGGGTAAAATATCGGAAAAAGTTGGCATACGCGCTTCTATTCAAGATACCAATGTTCCGCTTCAGGAAGGCGGTTATTCACAAAAACTGGACGAATTCGATCAAATTTTCATCGAACTCTTCAGCGATAAATGGAATATCCGTGCCGGCGATCTTTTTCTTGAGAACCGATCATCCCGATTTTTGAACTTCAGCAAAAAAGTTCAGGGTCTCTCCGGATTGTTCACTTTCGGACCTGAAGACGCCAAAACATCGGTGTTCGCCGCCGGTGCACTGGTTCGCGGCCAATATGCACGAAGCACTTTTGTGGGTCAGGAAGGAAATCAGGGACCCTATAAGTTGCGTGGACCGAACAATGAACTTTATATACTTGTGATTAGTGGCTCAGAACGGGTTTACGTCAACGGAATATTGCTGAAACGTGGCGAAAACAACGATTACATCATCGATTATAACGCAGGTGAGATTATATTTACCTCACTTTTTCCGATAACTTCGGAAATGCGGATCAATATCGAATATCAATTCAGCGACCGAAATTATACGCGGTTTGTAACATACGCCGGAGTAACACATGAACGGGAAAAATGGAGCATTGGCGGCCATGTATATTCCGAAAACGACGTGAAGAATCAACCGTTGCAGCAGAATTTATCACCCGAGCAGGCGCAGATATTGGTAAATGCCGGCGACAACACTGATTTGATGACCTCTCCATCGGCCTACCTTGATACGTATTCGGAAAATAAAATATTATACCGCAAGATTTTGGTTTCGGGTGTCGAGGTATTTGAATTTTCAAATGATCCTGAAGAGGAGTTGTATAACGTCCGATTTACATTGGTCGGAAATAACCAGGGGAATTATATCCTGGCAAGCAATGCCGCCGTGGGACGGATTTATGAATATATTCCCCCCGCGAATGGCGTTATGCAAGGAAATTACGAACCCATTGTTCGGCTGGTGGCTCCAACAAAGATCCAAATTGCAACTCTTTCGGGCAAATATTCGCCTGGAATAAAGACGTATGTGGATTTTGAAGTTGGTTTCAGCAATAACGATTTGAATTTATTTTCGAATGTTGCCGATAACGATAATCAGGGCTTGGCAGGGAAATTCAAGGGGCGTCAAAAGTTATTCGATGGCAAATGGTCAATTGATGCCTTTGCCGATTTTCAATTCGTACAGAAAAACTTCCGGACCATCGAACGACTTTTCAGCATTGAATTTGATCGCGATTGGAACCTGACAAATCCCATTGGCAATCAAAGTTTGCTGATCTCGGGCTTAAATTTTAAGTTGGCCGACAAAGGAAATGCAAAATACCAATTTGAAAAACTCGATTTTTCGGAAAGTTTTTCAGGTAGCCGACATGTTTTGCAGGCTCTTTTCAAATTCGACAAACTCTCGTTGCAGAACAACGGAAGTTACCTGAATAGTGATGGATCTTATGCTGAATCTGAGTTTATCCGCAATAATACACAGGCGCGATATCATTTTCAGAAGAATTGGGTGGGAGCAACAGTGCGTCTCGAGGACAATAAGGAACTTATAAAATCAACCCGGTTATTGTCGCCGCTGAGTCAGCGTTTTACTGAAATTGGTGCATTCGTTGGTCGGGGTGACAGCACAAAAGTTTATGTGGAACTTGGTTATCTCAATCGGGTAAATGACAGTTTGCAAAGCGGATTTCTGCAACGCGTCAACAAATCGGATTCGTATTATTTAAAATCGCGGTTGCTACAGAGTGACAAACGGAATCTCTCGGTTTTTGTGAATTACAGAAATTTGCAATTCGAGGAAGAAGAACGCGGCAATGAACCTTCACTGAATTCACGGATATTGTACAATGACCGATTTTTTGACGATCTATTGCAGTTGACGGGCGCTTATGAAACCGGATCCGGTACGATACCGCAGCAGGAATTCACTTTTTTGGAAGTCGAACCCGGACAGGGCGTTTACACGTGGAATGATTACAATGGAAATGGAATCCAGGAATTGGAGGAGTTTGAAGTTGCGCAATTTTCCGATCAGGCTAAATACGTGCGGATATTTCTGCCGAATCAGGTATTTGTAAAAACACACCTGAACAAATTTTCCACATCGGTTACATTAAATCCGGCGAAGTGGCAAAATGCGGATGACTTCAGGAAAATACTTTCTTATTTCTATTACCAAATATCCTATCTATCGGAGCGGAAAATGGTTCGAGACGGCAGCAAATTCGATTTAAATCCTTTTATGACCGATGATGAAGATCTCCTGGGGCTAAATTCAAGCTTCAGAAGCAGTTTATTCTACAACCGGGGGAAGCAGCGACATTCTGTTACTTATAATTTTCTCAGCAGTAGGGGAAAAAATCTGCTGTCCATCGGATCACAGGAAAGCGAGAATAGTTCGCATCAACTTCAATATTCACATTTAGTAAAGAAGAGTTGGCTGCTGGGCTTTGGCGCACAAACAATTTCGACTACGGCTTACTCTGAAAATTATGGCTCCCGAAATTATGAATTGTCGGGTTATCAGGTAGCGCCGAAAATTTCCTATCTATTTTCGAAGAATGCAAGTTGGGATGTCTTTTATGAGTATCAGATTAAAGAAAATCTGTTGGCTGAATTTGAAGTATTGGCACAGCAACGTTTGGGTACGTCATTTACTTATGCCAGCGAGAAGAAATTCACGATGAACGGTGAGTTTTCGTTGTATCAAAACGATTTTACAGGTAACGTGCTCTCACCTGTGGCGTATCAAATGTTGGAAGGATTGCAACCAGGCAGTAATTCGACGTGGAGACTCCTGCTCCAGAAAAACCTGACGCAGTTTTTAGATGTAAACATTAATTATCAAGGTCGGAAAAGTGAAACAGCAAAGGCTATTCATACGGGAAGTGTGCAACTACGGGCGTTTTTTTAACGGCGATTTCAGACGGATGGTAACGGAAATGATTATATTTGAAATCTTTAATTTAAAAACAACATGACTTCTACAAAAATTTTTAGTTTATTATTTGCGGTAGCGTTCGTAACAATATCTTGCAAAAAAGAGCTGGAGCCGCAAGAAAGTATAACAGTCGATCAGACAGAAACAACCGTTGTAGCCGACGGTCCAACTCCTGAGAGTCCGCAAGTTGCGTTACCGCCTGCTCCTGTAAACAACACTCCAATGCAGGCAACTCAGCAAAACTCTGCGACAGGAATGAATCCGGCTCATGGCCAGCCAGGCCACCGTTGCGATATTGCCGTTGGAGCGCCTTTGAGTTCTGCACCGGCCACAACTCAAACAACTCGGGTAAATCCGCCAACACCTGCACCCACACCGGCTGCAAAACCGGCTCCTGTGGTTACACCTTCGATATTAAATCCGGGTAGCACTACCGCTGGAGGCAAGATCAATCCTGCCCATGGACAACCGGGTCACCGCTGTGACATTGCGGTAGGACAACCATTGCCATAAGTGGAATGTTGCTGCATAAAAAAACCCGCGCGTAATTGCACGGGTTTTTTTTGTGGAGAATACCGGATTCGAACCGGTCACCTCTTGCCTGCCAGGCAAGCGCTCTAGCCAAATGAGCTAATCCCCCAGAAAAGGTAGGCAAAGATAGTATTTTCATATACATACAAAAACAGTTTTTACAAAAAGTGTAACTTTATCGAAAATTAGTTGTTATGACAAGCAAAGGTGAGCTACAGGTATCAATACAAAACCGAATAGCATCGGTGACTTTTTCGCATCCGTCGGCAAATTCCTTCCCTGCGGAATTGTTGCAAAAGCTGACTGATTGTCTGGATTCACTGAGTAAAAATGATGATGTATCGGTAATCTTGTTGCGAAGCGCGGGAGAAGGTGCTTTTTGCGCGGGAGCGTCTTTTGACGAATTGTTAGCGGTTCAAGACCTGGAAGAAGGAAATCGATTTTTTTCGGGCTTTGCCAATGTGTTGAACGCGATGCGCCGCAATAGTAAATTAATCGTCGGACGTATTCACGGTAAGGCCGTTGGTGGTGGCGTTGGGCTGGCAGCGGCGTGTGACTATGCCTTTGGATGCGATGCGTCTGAAATCAAGCTGTCGGAACTAGCCATCGGAATTGGGCCTTTTGTGATTGCGCCTGCAGTGGAACGCAAGATGGGATTGAATGCATTGACAGAATTAACTCTTAACCCAGGAGATTGGAAATCGGCCACATGGGCAAAAACGCACGGGCTTTATGCCGAGGTGTTTTCGAATTCGCATCTGTTGGATGAAGCAATAAATTTATTTTGTCGGCGTATTGCGGGTTATAATCCCGATGCAATTACACAAATAAAAAAATCACTTTGGCAGGGTACCGATAATTGGAGCACGTTATTATATGATCGGGCGGCCATCTCGGGCAGTTTGGTGTTATCCGATTATACGCGGAGAGCGTTAGCAGAATTCAAAAAGTAAGCTATTCCAGAATTTTGCCGGTTGTACTGTCATCGAATCGCTAGTGTTTTATTTCGTAATTTTGCCGGCAAATATATCTCAAATGACGAAAATAAGAATCACCAAACAATTCAGCTTTGAAACAGGGCATGCTTTGTACGGCTACGACGGGAAGTGCAAAAACGTACACGGTCACAGCTACAAACTTTCGGTGACCGTTATTGGCGAACCGATTCAGGACCGAAGTCATGTGAAATTCGGAATGGTAATCGATTTCACCGATTTAAAGAAAATTGTCCGGGAAGAGGTTGTCGATGTTTTCGATCATGCTACGATATTCAACAGTACGACTCCTCATGTCGAGCTCGCGCAGGAATTGAAACAGCGCGGACATCATGTAATACTCGTCGATTATCAACCCACGAGTGAAAACATGGTAATTGATTTCGCCCGAAAAATAGCGGAACGCCTGCCCGGTTCGGTTCAATTATATTCATTAAAACTTCAGGAAACCGACTCGTCATTTGCCGAATGGCACCTTTCGGATAACCTATAATTATGCAGATTCCCATAGGTAAGAAAATATATTTTGCATCCGATCAACATTTCGGCGCACCCAGCCGAGAGTTGAGTTTGCCGCGTGAAAAAAAGTTTGTAAGATGGCTGGATATGGTGAAACAGGATGCGGCGGCCATTTTTTTGGTAGGGGATTTATTTGACTTCTGGTTTGAGTATAAAACTGTAGTGCCGCGAGGTTTTACGCGAGTTCTTGGCAAACTGGCTGAAATTAGTGACTCGGGAATTCCAATTCACTTTTTTGTGGGAAATCACGATTTGTGGATGGATGGATATTTTGAGGAAGAATTGGGCATTCCTGTCTATCATACGGGTGCGGAATTCGAGTTTAATGGCCAAATATTTTTTATCGCTCACGGAGACGGACTCGGACCGGGCGATAAAGGTTACAAAAGGATGAAGAAAGTTTTTCAAAATCCTTTTTCTAAATGGCTATTCCGATGGCTTCATCCCGATATTGGGGTTCGGCTTGCGCAATATTTATCAGTTGAAAATAAACTTATATCCGGTGATCAGGATGTTGAATTTCTTGGTGAGGACAACGAATGGCTCATTCAATACTCTAAACGCAGGATTGAGAAGCAACATTATGATTTTTTAATATTTGGCCATCGGCACTATCCGATGACACTAGGCATTGGGCATAACTCGCAATATATCAATCTCGGCGATTGGATTGGTTACTTTACTTATGGGGTTTTTGACGGTTCACAATTTGAGCTTCTGTCATTTGAAGAAACTGAACAACCTGATATTTAACTTTTTAAGTATATTTTCTACCCTGAATTACTGGCACTAATCATTATGTTTACCATAAAAAGATGCGATCTCTATTATTGGTGACATTTGCTTTACTTGCCGCGGCCGATGCACCGAAGAAAACTGACGAACCATCCACAGCAAACTGTATTGCGTTAGACTTGAAGAACAATTTGCTTACTGTATACGGTTCTGTCGCCGATGATGCGAAAACTTTCCGATTAGGTTTCGCGGAAATGCAGTCGGTTTTATATTCGGCCAACTCTGACAAAAAAGAAACGATCGCAAATATATTTTCTTCCGAAAAATTAGCCATACGGCAAAAGTTGAAAGACGATTGTCTGACATTTGATGGTACTTTAGCTAACGACCTGCTGCGTAAGCATGATGGCGCTGTTAGTTTGAATTTCAGTGAGCAGATGTTATGTGCTATTTCATACTCCGATCTGCCAAAAGTCGTTCAGGATGGAGGCTATAAAGAAATTGCGTCCAACTTTAAGCGAGGTCATTTTGAGGTGATCGCCGAAATTAACTGGACTAAGTATTCTTTTGTGTTTAATACCTTCGCACCCGAGTCGTTTATAATGCGCACGTCAAAAAACCTCTCGTTTTTAAAAGAAGAATCGATAGGAATGTTGGCGTTGGACCGTAGAACAAATTCTCCCAGTCGGGCTCGCTTATATCCATTCACAAAAATTTACACAAACGGAACGGGTTATAGTTCGCCAATTTTAATCACTCCTACAATTGACAAACATACCATGGGTGTCGGATTTATAAAAGGATTCGATTGGATTGTTGATTACAGGCGCTCGAAAGTATACTTTAGAAAGAATCATTTGGGCATTGACCTTTACAGCGGAGTTTCGCATAAGGTGGCGGTTAATGAGGAGCAGATTGAAATTGTACGGACATCGGACAGTCCGACCGACTATCAGATTGGCGATATTGTAGTAGCAATGGACACATTGTTAGTTCAACCTGAAAATCTTTGTGAGATTTATTTCCGTCTATTATCAGATAATGATTGGCGCCCTTTGAAGATCAAAGTTCGCAGGCAATAGCTTTAGTTAGCTTTTTAATTTTTGCGGGTTGAAATATAGAATATTACGAATTTTACATTCTATGCTATAATTTTTTTGTGTCATTTCTTTTAGTATTTTTGGAAAAATTCAGTGGCCCTGTTGAAAAATTATATTTACATACTTCTTTGGGTAATAATTTTGTTCTGCAGCTGCAATGATGCAAAAAATGTTTCTCACAGTGCCGCACCTTCTGATAGTATTGATATATATTTAGATTGGGCAACATCCGACTCAATGTCATTCGATAGTCGAATGAAATATAATGATCGCGCTTTCAAAATTTTACAGGAGAGGAAAAATGATTCTTTGACGCGGGTGAATCTTTTTAAAGTTGCTAACAGATATTATAACAATGGACTATACAGAGAGTATAAGAATGCAAGTATTTATGTCTTAGCGAATTCAGTGTATGCACAGGACACTAACAATATAGCAAAATCTTATACATATTTAGGTGACTATTTTTTAAGAACATCATTTAAAGATAGTGCTTTTTATTTTTATTTGAAAGCGGAAAAAATATTCACATCCACTAGCGATTTTACAAATCTGGCCCTAATTAATATTAATAAGGCGAATGTTTTATGGAATGAAAAAAATTATTTTGCAAGTGAGTCAGCAGCATTAGAAGCTTTAAAATATTTACGATATAATCCAAATGGACAAATGATTTTTGAAGCTTATACTTTAGTTGGTATCATTGCAAACGAGTTAGGTGACTATTCAAAAGCAATTGAATATTTAAATAAAGCGTTTGAAACTATAAATCAATATAAGTTAAATGATAATCAGCAAAAAGCAACGACCCATAACAATATTGGTAATGTTTATCAAAATTTAAATAAGAACGGACAAGCCATCGATCATTTTAATAGAGCGCTTGCCGACATAAACTTATCCTTTGAAAATCCCTTTTTATATGCAGTGTTACTCGATAATTTAGCCTATTCCAGATATTTAAATGGGGAGCAATCGTCAGAAATTCCGCAACTTTTTGTACAATCAATCCAAGTTAAAGATAGTTTAGGAAATGTTTCAGCGGGAATATTCTCTAGAATAAGATTAGCAGAATATTATTTAAAGTTTGGAGAAGCGAAGTTAGGAATAGAATTATCAAGAAATGCGCTTAGGGCTGCAAAACTTAATGGAAACACCGTTGACGAATTAATGCCTCTTAAAACCCTCTCTGCATTAAATATCCCGGATGCGTCCGCAATATCCCGCCGTTATGTCGCACTAGTCGACAGCTTACAAAAAAATGAACGGGGTATTAAAGACAAATTCGCTCGTATTCAATTCGAAACAGAGGAGATAACTCAAAAAAATGATAAGCTGGAGGCACAGAATCGAAATCTCTTTCTGTTTTTTATCGGTACAGTAATGATCGGATTATTACTTTTTGTAATCCGAACGCAGCGCGCCAAGAATAGGGAATTGTTACTGAAACAGGCACAGCAGAAAGCAAATGAAGACATTTACAATCTGATGCTCTCCCAACAGAACAAAATTGAAGAGGGCCGAATTAGAGAGAAAAAACGAATCGCCCAAGAACTACACGACGGTGTGTTGGGCCGCCTATTCGGAGCCCGACTCAATCTAGACAGCTTAAATAAGATGGAAGGTGGTGAAGCTGCAGGAAAACGCAATGATTATTTGACTGAACTAAAAAACATCGAACAGGATATCCGGGAAATATCACACGACCTTAACAGGGAAAAATTCGCGCTGATCAACAATTTCGTCGCGATCTATAATAATTTGATTGATGAACAAGCAGCATCACATTCGACCGAGGTACGATGCAACATAGACGATACAATACAATGGGAAATCATAAACAACAATCTGAAAATAAACCTTTATAGAATTACACAAGAAGCGTTTCAAAACGTAAATAAGTATGCAAAGGCAAAATTAATAACTGTGAACCTTAAAGAGAAAAAGGGCATGTTAGAACTCACAATTACCGACGATGGTGTAGGTTTCGATGTCGAAAGAAAAAGTCGGGGTATTGGCCTCCAAAACATGACCTCCCGAGTACAGGAGTCAGACGGCACCATTAACATTGAATCGAAAAAAGGCGCTGGGACGAAAATTAAAATTGCTTTCCGACTCCATCCAATCATCGAGATTCCCAAAACTCCAACTCATCCAAAAAAAAAGACAGCTTAGCTAATGCGTACCAACATAAATATACTAATCGTAGATGACCATCCTTTTATTATCGAGGCTTATAAGAACGCCATAAAAGGTTACGTTACAACAGACCACACTTTTACCATTACGCAGGCAAACGATTGCAAATCGGGATATGATACCATCACTAATCCGGAAACAGACGCATTTGATATCGCGTTTTTTGATATCAGTATGCCTTCCTATGCTGAAAAAAACATTCTTTCCGGTGAAGATCTTGCTTTACTGATAAAGGAATATATGCCAAATGCTAAAATTATATTGCTAACGATGCATACCGAGTTATTGAAAATAAGTACAATTGTGCGAGATATCGACCCCAGTGGCTTAATCATAAAAAACGATCTTACATTCGACGAGCTTCTAATCGCATTTGATAAAATCCTGAAAGGCGAGAATTATTACAGTCAGACAGTTGTAAAATTAATTAGCCAAATCCCATTTGACCATAGCGAAATCGACTCATTTGATAAACAGATCCTATATCATCTGTCAAAAGGGACCAAACCAAAAGATATTCCCAGCTTTGTGCCTCTGTCGCTAAATGCAGTTGAAAAAAGAAAAGCAAAACTTAAAGCTATACTTAATTTGTCCGGAAGTACCGATATCGACCTGATTGCAGAAGCACGCCTTAAAGGTTTACTATAGCTACTCTTTTAAACCATTCCAACCCCTGGCTTTCAAAGCTATCTTAGTCGCAGCCCGCGTAATCAAATGAATTCCCTCACCCTCGTCAACCATATGACCAATAACAGTCAGATGCGGATTAGCCTTGATCTTATCGAAATCCGACTGCGCAATCGTAAATAACAATTCATAATCTTCACCGCCATTTATCGCCACTGTGGTCGAATCGATGTTGAATTCTTCGCACACCGAAATCAACTGCGGATCCAAAGGTAATTTCTCCTCATATAAATTGCACCCGACACCCGACTGCTTGCAGATATGAATTATTTCCGATGACAATCCGTCCGATACATCTATCATTGAGGTGGGAACCACGTCCAACGCCTGTAATAAAGGTCGGATGTCCATTCTCGCTTCGGGTTTCAATTGCCGTTCGATTAAATAAGTATACAGTTCGAGATCCGGCTGCGAATTGGGATTCACCTGAAACACCTGCTTTTCACGCTCTAATACCTGTAAACCCATATAAGCGGCACCGATGTCACCCGAAATAACCAGCAAATCTCCTGCCTTTGCGCCATCCCGATATACAATCTCACTCTCATCTGCTTCGCCAATTGCCGTAATGCTTATAATCAATCCTTTTTGCGACGATGTCGTATCGCCGCCAATAACATCTACTTTATATTCATTCGCAGCCAATGTTATTCCCGCAAACAATTCCTCAAGCGCCTCCAGCGGAAACCGGTTCGATACCGCAACCGATACCGTAATCTGCGTCGGTTTAGCATTCATTGCGCAAATGTCCGATATATTGACCACCACCGCCTTGTATCCAAGATGCTTCAACGGCATATAAGCCAAATCAAAATGTACTCCTTCAATCAGCAAATCGGTCGATACGACTACTTTCTTATCTTTGAAATCAAGCACAGCTCCATCATCGCCAATTCCCTTTACCGTTGAGGGTTGCGAAATAGAAAAATCCTTGGTCAGGTGCTCGATTAACTTGAATTCACCTAAATCGGAAAGCGAGGTGCGCTGCTGGCTCTTATCTTCTAACATTTTTTCATATTTGAAATGCAAAGTTACCGAAATCTTATCGATCCGCACGAAACTGCGCCATCTGTTACCGGTCAAAATCAAAATTTGCGTATCTTTTGGTAAAAAATATTCATGCACGATATCGTAACCCTTACCGTCAATCCCGCACTCGATAAAAGCACAAGCTGCAATGGCCTCATAGCCGACGCCAAGATCCGGTGTGAAGCGCCAACATTCGAAGCAGGCGGCGGCGGAATAAACGTTTCCAAAGCAATTTCGCGCCTGGAAGCAGATTCACTTTGCGTATTCACCTCCGGAGGATCGGCAGGCGAACTGGTCGAAAAACTACTTCAGAAGGAAAAAATAAAAACGGATACGATTACCGTTTCCAACTGGACACGCGAAAATCTCGTCGTCCAGGATACAAACACACAACAGCAATTCCGTTTCGGATTTCCAGGAGGTTCGCTGACTATAGAAGAAGTCACCGCCGTACTCGACAAGATAAAAAAACACAAATGCCGATACCTTGTCGCAAGCGGTAGTTTAAACGATGGTCTTTCCAGTGATTTCTATCAACAAATTGCCGCAATCGCCAAAGAAAACGATTCGAAATTGATTATCGACACGTCGGGTGAAGCACTGAAACAAGTGCTCGAAACAGGCGTATATCTCGTTAAACCCAATATCGGCGAACTCGCTAAACTCATCGGCGAAAACCGGCTCGAAGCAGATGATGCTGAAGACGCCGCGAGAACACTCATCGATAAAGGAAACGCCGAGATCGTAGTCGTGTCTCTAGGTCCGCAGGGTGCATTGCTGGTTTCAAAAGACCAACGGCATTACATTTCAGCGCCAAACGTCGCAAAACGCAGCACCGTCGGAGCCGGCGACAGTATGGTAGGCGGAATGGTATGGGCACTTTCACAAAACAAATCTTTAAAAGAAGTTATCCAATGGGGCGTAGCCTGCGGATCGGCGGCAACCATTAGCGAAGGAACCCAACTTTTCACCTTAGGCGACGCGCAACGATTATTCCGATGGCTTAATAAGTAAATAGTCAAAAACAAAAATCCCTGCAAATTGCAGGGATTTCAATATTAATCGTTCAGTTTCAAAACCGCCATAAAAGCTTCCTGCGGAATCTCGACGTTTCCAACCTGACGCATTCGCTTCTTACCTTTTTTCTGCTTTTCGAGAAGTTTTCGCTTTCGCGAGATATCACCTCCATAACATTTGGCGGTAACGTCTTTTCGCAATGCTTTGATGGTTTCGCGGGATATTACCTTGACGCCAATGGCCGCCTGAATCGGAATATCAAATTGTTGCCTCGGAATCAGCTCTTTCAGTTTTTCGCACATTTTTTTGCCAATATGATACGCATTGTCGACATGGATCAACGACGATAATGCATCGACAACCTGGCCGTTCAATAAGATATCGACTTTCACCAAATTCGACGTACGCATGCCGATCGGAGTATAATCAAAAGATGCGTAACCTTTCGAAACCGTTTTCAATCGGTCATAAAAGTCAAAAACGATCTCCGCCAAAGGCATATCAAAAGTCAACTCCACACGCTCTGTCGTTAAATACGTCTGGTTGGTGATCAGTCCGCGTTTTTCAATACAAAGCGACATCACATTTCCTACAAAATCCGATTTTGTGATAATCGTAGCTTTAATATACGGTTCCTCCACCCGCTCCAATCGCGATGGTTCCGGCAAATCCGACGGATTATTAACTACCATCCCTGTTTCAGGTTCCTTTTTAGTATAAGCTAAATACGAAACGTTGGGAACGGTCGTGATCACCGTCATATTAAATTCGCGCTCAAGACGTTCCTGGATAATTTCCATGTGCAACATTCCCAAAAATCCGCATCGGAAACCAAAACCAAGCGCTGCGGAACTCTCCGGAATGAACACTAAAGAAGCATCATTCAACTGCAACTTTTCCATAGAATTTCGAAGCTCTTCGTAATCCTCGGTATCAACCGGATAAATTCCGGCGAAAACCATCGGTTTTACGTCTTCAAAACCCGTAATCATATTTGTAGTCGGCGTTTTCGCATCAGTCAGCGTATCGCCAACTTTCACTTCTTTCGCTTCTTTTATCCCCGATATCAAATAACCCACATCGCCGGCAGAAATAACCTGCTTCGGAACCTGGTTTAATTTCAATGTCCCAATCTCATCGGCAAAATATTCATTCCCAGTCGCCATGAATTTAATCTTCTGGCCTTTGCGGATCTCGCCGTTCTTAACCCTGAAAATTACTTCAATGCCGCGAAACGGGTTATAAACCGAATCAAAGATTAACGCCTGCAACGGCTCGTCCTTGTTACCCTTCGGCGGTGGAATCCTCTCGATGATAGCCGCCAGAATATTTTCGACACCAAACCCGGTTTTGCCGGATGCGTGTATAATTTCATCGAGTTTGCAACCGAGTAAATCCACGATATCATCACTGACTTCCTCCGGGTTCGCGCTCGGTAAATCGACTTTATTCAAAATCGGAATGATCTCAAGATCGTTTTCCAAAGCGAGATATAAATTCGATATCGTCTGCGCCTGAATGCTCTGCGCCGCATCGACGATCAACAACGCGCCTTCACATGCCGCGATCGACCGTGAAACTTCGTATGAGAAATCAACGTGGCCAGGCGTATCGATCAGGTTCAAAATGTATTGTTCGCCCTTATAAATATACTCCATTTGAATCGCGTGGCTTTTGATCGTGATGCCACGTTCGCGCTCCAAATCCATATTGTCAAGCAACTGAGCTTTCTCTTCGCGAGCGGTCACGGTTTGGGTAGCGCCTAAAAGCCTGTCGGCCAACGTACTTTTTCCGTGGTCGATATGCGCAATAATGCAAAAATTTCTGATGTGTTTCATAAATATCCTCCGAAATCAGAGTCTTGTTTTTATATTTTTTAGCGTGCCGCCCCGATCTGTAATTTTACTGAAATCAACCTAATCTTCGGGGCGTCGGGCTTTCGGCTATATCCGCGATAAAAATCGCGGGATGCCGCCTCAATCCCTCACGCGCGAACTAATCGGCAAATATAGTTTAATTGTGGCATCCGAATATCCGATTATATCATAAAAAAAAGCACCTCATCATGAAGTGCCTTTACTATATTTCTGTGATTTCTATTCCGTGATTCGCGGCGAATCGGGTGTCGAGATATCCCTGATGCACACATACTTGCCGTCGCGCTTCTCAAATACCGAGAAGAAGTTCCCGCTTCTGACTTTCTTGTCATTCCGATCGGTCAAAATATAATCGCCAATCTCCAGTACCTGATCGCCTTCTCTGGATACGATTACCTCATTTGTGGTGTATGTGATCTTATGATCTTCCGGGATCGCAACGATATCGCGTTCCATCGCTTCCACGATCGCTTTTTCGCCTACCAGCGGTTTTTCCTCATTCGGGAAACTTTTAGCGTCTTCGGCATAGTATGCCGCCGCACCAAGTGCATCCCTGTTATTCATCGCGCTTGCATAAGCATCTTCAAGCGCCTGTATCTCGGCTTTTACCTGATCTTTATCGACCGTTACCGTTTCCTTTTTTTCGCACGACATCATTGAAACGATGACTGCAAGTCCTCCGATTAAAATTCTGGTTCTCATATTTATCTGGTTTAATATTTTGCTTAAAAATGAGTAGGTGGAAATTCCGGGGGCAAGCCGCTGATTGTTTGTTAAAAATATAAATTAAATCCTACGATAGTTCATTTAATCCGCAAAATACTTATATTAACGATGTATGGATTAACACATTACGAAAACCGGTCAGTTTATCGTAAAAGTCGTAATTTTGCCGAATGATTAAGATTGGCCCCATAGAACTTCCCGATTTCCCGCTATTGCTTGCTCCGATGGAAGATGTCAGCGACCCGCCTTTTCGCCGATTGTGTAAATCGCACGGCGCCGATTTGATGTTCAGCGAATTCATCTCATCTGAAGGATTGATACGCGATGCGATAAAAAGCCGGCAGAAACTGGATATATTCGATTACGAACGCCCGGTGGGAATCCAGATCTTTGGTGGCGATGAAGAAGCGATGGCCATGTCGGCGCGGATTGTCGAGGCCGTAAACCCTGATTTGATCGACATCAACTTTGGATGTCCGGTAAAGAAAGTCGTCTGCAAAGGCGCCGGCGCCGCGGTTTTGAAAGATGTCGATTTAATGGTGCGATTAACCAAAGCGGTGATCCGAAGCACCCATCTTCCCGTAACAGTCAAAACGCGTTTGGGCTGGGATGAAAATTCAATCAATATCGACGAAGTTGCCGAGCGCCTTCAGGACATAGGCGTTCAGGCGTTGTCGATTCACGGCCGCACGCGTGCGCAGCTCTATAAAGGCGAAGCCGACTGGTCGCATATTGCCCGCGTTAAAAACAACCCGCGGATCACGATGCCTATTTTTGGCAATGGCGACATCAATTCGCCCGAAAAAGCACTCGAGTACAGAAACAGATACGGCATCGACGGAATGATGATCGGGCGAGCGGCGATCGGTTATCCGTGGATTTTCAATGAGATAAAACACTTTTTTAAAACCGGCGAACATCTTCCCGCTCCCACGATGGCCGACCGGATCGAAGCCGCGCAAAACCATCTGACGTGGGCAATGGAATGGAAAGGCGAATGGGTTGGCATTGTTGAAACGCGCCGCCATTATACCAATTACTTCAAGGGAATTCCGAACTTCAAGGAATACCGCCAAAAGCTGGTCACTACCGATGATGCCGCAGGATTATATCAGGTATTTGATGAAATCCGCGAGGTATTCTCGGACTACCAATTCGTTTAATTCCGGCGATTGTTTGGGTTAGGGATTGAGCGGTTTGAGCTCTTTTTATGCGTCAGCGATAAAAAAGCGAGTGCGAAAGCCCGCCGCTTGCGGAACCCCCGGAGAAATTTTAGATTTTAGATTGCAGAGTTCAGGGTGCAGATTGCAGATAGTAGTGCCGCTGCTCAATTCCTATTGGAATTTGGAATTTTTAATTTGGAATTCTCATCTCAGCAATTTTTCATTAACGCGGCTGGATGCAATCAACGATGCCAGGAAACCGAGTATTGAAATTGTGGCCAAGACGATGGCGACGTTTTCCAGGGTGAACACTACGGGATATGCGAGTGTGGGCGTGATCATGATCAGCGAGAATTTTTGCTGAAGAATTACGATTCCGATTCCGAGTACGAGGCCTATTATTCCGCCAACGACGCTGAGCAACGTTCCTTGTAAAAGAAATATTTTCCGCAGGTCTTTGACTTCGGTACCCAGATTATAAAGCGTTTTTAGATTGGCTTTTTTGTCCAGAATCATCATGATGAGTGCGCCGATCAAATTGAAAAGTGCAACGATGATCACCAAAGTGAAAATCAGGTATACCGCCAGATTTTCGGTATTCAGCATTTTATAGAGCGAGTCGTTCAGCTGCGCCCGATTGCGGATGGTTACGTTGCTAAAAATCTGTTCCAATTGCTGTACGACTTTGCGCTCGTTGGCTTTTGGAGCGAGTTTAAATTCAATTCCGCTGAATTGCGACTCTCCGTAACCCAATAGTTCCTGAGCCAGCGCTATGTCGGCAAAAACGTATTTGGAGTCGAGATCTTCGTTGATTGCGTAAATTCCGACAGGCGACAGTATCGATCGATTGAAAGCGTCATCCGGATTTTCGATCAGCCCTTTGCCGGGTTTTGGAACATATACTTCAAATGGATTGTTGAAATCGAATAGTCCGAGTGACAGTTTTTGATGTATTCCGTAACCAATCGCTACCTGTGTAGTATATGGTTCGGGCCACTGTCCCTGAATGAGTGTTTTTTCAACTTCATTCACCTCGCGAAAAAGACTGTCGACACCTTTCAGGTAAGTTACGTGTTCTTTACCGTCGAAAACAAATAATACGCGTTCTTCGACAATCTTCGAATGTGCTTGGATAGATTCGATTTTGTTGATTTTGTTCGCCTGATCCGGCGTGATTGTCAGCGATTTCCCGAGGGTACTTGTCAGCTTGAGATCGGGATCGAAATCATTGCTGAACGACAGGCTGAAATCTTTTAATCCGCTAAAAACCGAAAGAACTACAAATAGTGCCAATGCGCCGGCGATAATGCCAAGTGAAGCGATGCCATTGATGATGTTGATCGCCGTGTTTTTGCTCGCCGATTTCAGGTAACGCCTGGCTATGTAGAACGGGAAATTCAAATTACGATTTCTTGCGGCGCTCGAGCAGGTCGCGGTTCTCGATCGGGTTTTCTTTTGACGAGAGTGCGTTGTCGATTTTTTCGATATAGTCGAGCGAGTCGTCGATGAAGAATATCAGGTTTGGAACTTTGCGAAGCTGGAGCTTCACGCGTTGTGCCAGATCGTGTTTGATAAGAGGTGCATTGGATTTTATCGCTGCCAGTGTTTCGGCGGCTTTTTCCTGCGGGAAGATGCTCAAGTGAACGCTGGCAACCGACAAATCGGTAGTGACGGTAACTTTTGATACCGAAATCACCAGGTTCGATATTCCATTTTTCCGTATTTCACCTTGTAAGATATCTACGAGATCTTTTTGGATCACACCGCCTATTTTCTTTTGTCTGTTCGTTTCCATTGTGCAAAAATACGGTTTTTTTGAAGTCGGTTGTGAATTATCACAAAGGAGTGAATTATTATCGCGTGTGAGTGAATGTGTTTTTATCTTTACGGCTTAAAGTTATTTTATGAATAAGATAGAACACATAGGTATTGCGGTAAAGAATCTTGAGGAATCGAATATATTGTTTTCGAAATTGTTTGGTGTACCGCATTACAAGACAGAGGAAGTTACCAGCGAAGGGGTGCTGACGTCGTTTTTCCAGGCGGGTCCCAATAAGATCGAGTTGCTTCAAGCCACCACCGATGAAAGCCCGATTGCGAAATTCATCGAGAAAAAAGGCGAGGGAATCCACCATATCGCTTTTGACGTTGATGATATCGAGGCCGAGATAAACCGACTGAAAAATGAAGGGTTTACGGTTTTGAATGAGGTTCCCAAAAAAGGAGCCGATAATAAATTAGTGTCATTCCTGCATCCAAAAAGTACAAACGGCGTATTGATCGAGTTGTGTCAGGAAATTCGATAATATTTACGAAGCCTTTGGAACAGGCTAATCCAGTGAAGTATTGGAATTTTTTTATTCTAAAAATCGATGCCAAAGATTTGCAACGCATAAAAAATAGTAGTAATATTGCACCTCTCAACCGGTCCTATAGCTCAGCTGGTTAGAGCACCTGACTCATAATCAGGTGGTCCCTGGTTCGAGCCCAGGTGGGACCACTTTTAAAATCAAAGCCTTACAGAGATGTGAGGCTTTTTTCGTTAAGAAGGCGAATCAGGGGACGAATTAATTTCTATAAATACGAAAAAACCTCTTCTATGAGAGGTTTTTGCTTTCCATATCGCTATCGTAACTGAGGTTACTTAATATAGTGTGGTGAAACACACTTCATCCAATAATTAACGATCACCTGCAGTGTTTCCCTAAGTTCTGTATAAGTCGCGGGTTTGACGAAAAATCCCTGGGCCGATTTCGAATAGGCATCAATTACATGTCCTTGCTCTGCACTTGTTGAAAAGAATAGATAAGGTATTGACTTTAATCTCAGATCCTCATTCTGATGTATCATTTCCCGCAGTTCAAGGCCACTTAGTTTTGGCATATTGATATCTGAAAATATAATGAACGGCTCCACAGCAGTATGTGTCAGGTAATGTAATGCCGACAATCCATCCTCAAAAAAAATTATTTCATTTGGGAATTGCAAACTCTTAAAAACTTCCTGAAAAATATCTTGATCGTCGCTATCATCTTCAATAATGATAATTGGCCCTGTCCTGTTCATTCTTTTTTTGGGCAAAAATAAGAATTTTAGTATAATACAGAACTTCTAAAATAAAAGACCTCCCATCGAACAAATAAAAAATATACTGAGAATTAATCTGGCATTGAATATTTAACAACTTTTTGCAGTTTCCCAAGAGAAGCTGCAGTACATTAGGTATCCCGCATCTGCGGTTTCCATCATGCATCCAAAAGTAAAAAAGCCAGTCCAGAAAATTCGCGCCTATA
>JADMKR010000136.1 GCA_015478765.1 Flavobacterium sp. | reverse complement strand
CGATGCCATTAACGACTACTAGTTGAGGTTTGTTAAAAAAATAATGCGCACACCGCTGTTTCGGGTCACTTCCCTGAACGGTATGAGTGTGATTATCAAAATTTGCATCGGTGTTGTGACATCGAAAATGATTGCGATTTTCGTTGGGCCGGCCGGACTCGCACTTGTCGCTAATTTTCGCAATTTCGTCACCGCTGCCGAAAGCATATCGACACTCGGATTCAACAATGGCGTTGTAAAATATGTCGCTCAACATTCCGATGATCCGTCAGCACTGAAGAAAATTATAGCCACATCATTCATAACGCTTGCATCATCGGCCGTTATAATGACTGTTGTTTTGTTTTTTCTGGCCGGTTATTGGAGCGATTTCGTTTTTGGGAACAGGTTTGATTACAAAGTCGTATTTCAGGTACTTGCCGTCGCGTTGCCGTGGTACGCGGTGTCGCTTTTTTTGATTTCGGTGATCAACGGACTGGGAAAATTTCGCCGAGTAATTCGAATAAACATCATTGGAAACATTATCGGCCTGATCACGACTGTAGTGCTCGTTTGGCAGTTTAAAACCCTTGGTGCGCTGCTTTCAATCGTGATCGCGCCCGCCTTGTTGTTCTTTGTGACATTTACTGCCATAAATCGTGAAATCCGCTTTTTTGAATACATTTCGTTCCGATTCTTTGATTTTGCCATCATTCGGAATTTGTCGTCTTATTCTTTGATGGCACTTGTGTCGGCGGTATGTGGTCCGCTCATCTACCTTGCCATCCGAAACAAGCTGATCGTAGTCTCCGGAATTGAAGCGGCCGGACATTGGGAAGCTATGATGCGCATTTCCACCTATTATCTGATGTTTATTTCCACCATCTTAAGCGTTTATTATTTGCCCAAATTATCAATCGCTACCACCGATGATCAAACCCGGCGGGTGTTCTGGAATTACTTTAAGGGAGTTATGCCAATTTTTGTTGGCGGATTACTAGTCATCTACCTTTTGCGCGGTATTGTTATTCGGCTACTTTTCTCGACTGAATTCGAACCCGTAACCGATTTGTTTTTCTGGCAACTGACAGGAGATATTTTCAAAGCTGCATCCATGGTACTCGGGTTCCAGTTTTTTGCGGCGCGGTTGACCACGGCGTTTATCATCACCGAATTATTCTCGCTTGCTGTTCTTTATATATCGAGTATTTTCCTGATTGCAGTTGTTGGGGTGGAAGGAGTTGTGATGGCGCACGCACTGACGTATTTTATTTATCTGATCGTTTTGATCGGCTTTTTCAGGAAGAAGCTTTTTTAGCCAATTGCAGCATTTCGCGGTCGCCTGTGCCGTTCCCGTACACTATGATTTCATCGTATTGCGAGAGATCGATTTGCTGCCCGATGCGGATGGTTTTCTGAATGCCTTTGCAGTTTGGGGTGGCAAAATTCCCGGTAAGTTTGCCATTTTCTATTTCCGGTTCCGTCCCGATGACAGAAATACCGTATTGATGACTCCACGGTGCAATCCATTCAGGCATCGAGGCGGTTACGATGTAGACTTTATGACCCGCCGATACGTGCCCGAGAAGTTTTTCCAGTAGATTTTTGTCGAGATGTTTCGGCATCTGTTGCCGCGCAAATTTTGCGGCCGATGCGGTAAAATCGCCATACGAACTTCCTCCGAAAAAATATGAAAAGTAACGTTGCTTTGCATTTTCACTTGTCAGAATACCTAGTTTGAATCCGATTAGCATTGGAAATAACTTGAAAATTCCCATGTAAAATTGATTGCCAAGATGGAACTTGCTAAAATCGAGCAGCGAATCGCGGCGGTATAATGTGTGGTCAAAATCGAAAAGTACGAGTGATGCCATCAGTTGAAATATAGCAAGGTTCCCATTAGTGCGATCCAGCCCAAAACCATTAGTTGGATGAAACCGTCTTTCAAAATTACCAATGTTGGCGAATAAGTCGATTGGTCAACCAATGCGAGTTTTAAGTACCGCAGAAGTCCGTTGAGCACGAAAATGATCGAAAGATAAAGCCACTTCGAATTGTAATGCTGCTGGACTTCGGGCGAAATGCAGTAGAAGATATAGCAAACAATCAATACGGCAGACAGAAGTCCGAGCACAATATCCACAAATATCAAATTATAACCTTTGATATTTTTCCGTACTTCCTTGCCCTGATTTGAAAGAACAACATCGGTACGGCGTTTGGCCAATGCCAGAAACAGCGCCAGCAGATAGGTAACCAGTAAAATCCAGACCGACAGTTCGATATCGGCAACTGCCGCACCAGCCAGTAATCGCAGCACAAAACCGATTGCGATTATGTTCAGGTCCAAAATCGCGATATGTTTCAGCCATGCCGAATACAATATGTTGAGGATGACATATGCGATGATGATCAGCAATAATTCGGGTGAAACTGCCCAGGATAAAATCAGTGAAACCGACAGGAGTGCGATGCCCAAAACAGCTGCATTTTTTACAGAAACCGATTGCGATGCCAATGGCCGCGCCGATTTAACGGGATGCTCGCGGTCTTCGGCAATATCAAAATAATCGTTGAGAATGTAAATTGCACTCGCCGCCATACAAAAGCTGATAAAAGCGATCGCCACGCTCAGCGCACGGTCAACATTGAAAAGTTCGCCCGCAAAAAACAGCGGCGCCACCACAAATACATTTTTGATGTACTGTTCAAGGCGGATTAGTTTGATGTAGTTGCGCATTTATTTCAGTCCGTTGTAAATTATGAAATGTTCGGTTTCGGAAATTTTTTTGAAACGCGTATGGATCTGCCAGGAGATCTCGCTGGTCACACGTTTGTCGGCCTGCGACATTTCTTCCCCCTGCAAATATGACTTTTCGAGGAAAACATACGTATTCTCATGGGCAGCCAAGTTAACAAATAAATCATATTGGCGGTTGACTTCGGTATTGATTATCCAGTCGGCCGGCAGGTTACTTTGTTGGTTAAACAGATAATTTGCCATCGGAATGGCAGGCGCGACTATGAAATCAGGTCCGTATTCCGACACCAGATTTTTAAGTTCTGAATGTTTATCGAAATTGGCCCGATGGGTTTTGGTGTATTTTAATTTTGGCGAGATTTCGGCCATCGAATGCGTAAGTTCGGGAATCGGTTTTTCGCGATACGGCCGGTAACTGTTTCCGAAAGCGATGATCCCGATAATAATTGCTGCTCCTGAAATTATTTTAGGCGACACGATTTCTTTAAAATGATGATAGCCTAACGGAATAAATGCGGCGATGATTCCGCTCGAATAAAATATCGGAAACGAATAGCCGAAACTTATCGAGGCCGACCACGCGATTCCCAATGCGACAATTGCCGGCGAAATGTAAGTCAGCGATTGTTTTTGGAAAAGTAACGCGTTCCCGATCAGCAGCGCAACTGATACGAAAGCAATCTTGGATGCGATTAGAATCTGGTTGCAGAAACACGCTATAATCGCCGCCAGCATAATTACAACGGCGAGATTTCGGACGAATACCGAGTGAAGCTGAAATTGATTCCGTTGCCGAAAAGTCAGAAATGCCGCCAGAACCAAAATCGGAACTGCTGTGTAGCATTTCAGGAAGAACAACATGTATTCATAAACGCCCACATATAGCAATCCGGCCAGGTGCGTTTCGCCGGTGGTGTAATCGGTGTATCGTTCCCAGGACGTGATTTGGGTGATAAAAAAGAAGTAGAACGCTATGAGAATTAAGGTCGCAATTACGAATTGGGCACTTTTCGCCAATCCATATCGGACAAATATCAGCAAGGTGAACAGTAACGGAATCGGGTAGAAGGATTGCTTAGTCAACGCCGATAACATGCAAAATAGAGCTACTATGAACAATTGCGGAAAAGTAGGTTTTGGAAATCGCGACATCAGATAGAGCGCGATTGATGCAAACAGGACGCCGTCGGTGGTTG
>JADMKR010000135.1 GCA_015478765.1 Flavobacterium sp. | reverse complement strand
CAAGCAACATCGCATCGCCCATTCGTACTACTACAGAGCCGTCGGCTTGTTTGGCCAGTTTTCCTGTTTCGATTGAGATGCTTCTTCCATCTCCTAAATCGATAACTTCTTTTGTTACATTTGGAATCATAAATCCGAATTCAAGATTAAACAATGGGTTTTAGTTGTGTTGTAGTTGTAGTTGTTGTGTAGTTATCTAAAACCCAATGAAAAACCAAACTTTTTTTCTGTAATATGCTAAAAAAAAGAGGCGCAAAAGCACCTCTTAAATATTGAATTATTTTCTGATATTCAATTCTTTGATAATCTCACGATACCTGTTGATTTCTTTTTTCTTCAGATAATCAAGCAAACTTCTTCTTTTACCTACCAGTAGGACCAGAGATCGCTCTGTGTTATAATCGTGACGATTTTTTTTCAGGTGCTCAGTAAGGTGTGAAATTCTGTGCGTGAAAAGTGCAATTTGTCCTTCTGCAGAACCTGTGTTTGTAGCAGATCCGCCGTGTTTAGCGAAAATCTCCTCTTTTACTTCTTTAGTCAAGTACATGCCAATATTTATTTAAATGATTTTTATGTATGAGCCGGTTTTTCCGATTCGTGTGCAAAGGTAATTTTATTTTTATAATATCCAAAAATTCCTTCTGTATCCAAGATGTTTTTTCCAACCCGTTAGGCAAGTTCTTCTTTTGTTGAGGTACTGCCTGAATCTTCGAACAAACGCGAGATTTTCGCGCAAATATCCTCCAAAAATTGCTGATCCATCTCATTGAATGCATCGGGGATATGGGAATCAATATCAATTTGGCCGATGTTTTTTCCATTGGCAAATATAGGAACTACGATCTCTGATTTTACGGTTATGCTGCAGGCGATGTAATTATCCTGAGCCGAAACATCGGGTACGATGAAGGTTTCGTTGGAAACCGCCACTTGTCCGCAGATGCCTTTGCCAAACGGAATCACAGTATGTTCTGTCGATTCCCCCACATACGGGCCTAAAAGAAGTTCGGGCTTGTCGCCATTTACAAAATAAAATCCGACCCAGTCATAATAATCGACATTATCGTTTAAGACGTGGCATATTTGTACCAATTTTTCTTCCAGCAGTACATCTTTATGGTGAATGATGTCGTCGATTTTCGGTATTAATTCGGATAAGGCCATGGTTACTATTTTGGTGTAAAAGTATTTAATTGCGGGAACTTTAATTTATATAAATTTGTTAAAACATCATAGGTTGAAATCATACTTCGAACAATACCGGCCATTCTTTGCATTCCTTTTACGGTTTTTTTTGGTGTATGTACTACTTTCTGTTTTTTACCAGTCGCATTTGTCTACTTATCCCAGGTTTACTCCCGACGTGATCACCAGCGAAGTTGCGGATGAATCTGTCACGTTATTAAAATGGATGAACTACAGGGCGTCGGTAGATCGAAGTCCGTCGGAGCCTTCCTATTTATTGAAGCTGGAAGGCGAGAATGTTGCAAGGATCATCGAGGGCTGTAATGCTGTCAGCGTCGCGATTTTATTCGTTTCGTTCGTTGTCGCATTCCGGGGAAGAACGATTCACACGATTTTGTTTATTGTCGGCGGAATTGTTGTCATACACATCCTGAATATTATCAGAATAGCCTTGCTGGCGGCGGCACTGCTGCGTTTTCCGGAATATGAACACTTGCTTCACGGTGTAGTTTTTCCTTTGTTCATTTATGGTGTGGTATTTCTTCTTTGGGTAGTTTGGGTAAACAGATTTTCATTGTATGCTGGAAAAAAGAAATAAGCTCAGCCTCCGGATTTTAGGTATCTGCCTGCTGATTGGGTTACTTGCGGCAACCCGGATTTTCGAGAATGTATTGTTTTACGATCCGTTTTGGTCGTATTTCCGGGGTGAGTTCGCATCAGAACCACTTCCTCACGCTAATTTATTAAAATTAGTTTTTAGTCTCATGCTTCGATATTTATTGAATTCGGCGATTTCATTGGGGATAATCTACCTGATTTTCTTCGATACTAAGCTTACCGTATTTGCCGCTTGGCTGTATTTCCTCTTTTTTATACTACTGATCAGTGCATTTCTTGCCTTGTACATGCTTCCGGATGAGCCGCATAAAATGTATTTGTTCTATGTGCGCCGCTTTTTGATTCAGCCGATTTTACTTTTGTTGTTCGTGCCAGCGTTCTATTTTCAAAAGCTCCATTCGCGGTAAGCGCCAGTATTTTAACTCCATTTTTTGAATCATTCCATTAAATAATGTATTTTTGCGCTATGATTTTCCGAAAACATATTAGTGGTTTACTTGCGTGCCTGCTTCTGCTATCCAATAGCGGATTCGCGTTCAGCATCCACTATTGTGGCGGACAGATAGCAGCAATTACCTCAGGTCTCGCCTCAGGTGATGTTTGTGAAATGCCAACTGAAGAAAAGTCATGTTGTGAACAGCCTGCAGACCATAAACCATGTTGCGAGGATAAGATGGTCGATCTGGAAAAGTCGGATGACGTCGTCATAAAAAACTTCTCGTTTGAACTGACCGCGCCATTTATCGTGCCCTTCAACTCGGTTACGCAATTTTATTCTGATGCCGTCCTGCCCAAAGAAAGCGTAGGCACCTATTACCATCAATCGCATTCACCACCACTTTTTCAACTTTATAGCCAATATATTTTTTACGCCTGATTTAATGTTGTAAACCTTATTATACAAAGGATTATTTAACATTAATAATACAATCATGCATAAATTTATTGTGGCTGCTTTTCTAGCCCTTTTTACATTATCACCTGCAGCCGGTCAGGATACGCTGCAGGAAGTGAAAATTCAAACCAATTCAAAAAGCATCCGTAAGCCGTTGCGGTCCACGACGAATACATCAATTATGACCAGCAAGGAGTTGCTCAAGGCCGCTTGTTGCAACCTGGCTGAAAGTTTTGAAACCAATCCGTCGATTGATGTCAATTTTTCCGATGCTCTTACCGGCACGAAGCAAATCAGAATGCTCGGGCTTACAAGTCCCTATCTGATGATTACCGAAGAGAACATTCCTTCAGTTCGCGGTGCTTCGCAGGCGTTCGGCTTGACTTTTACGCCCGGCACGTGGGTTGAGAGCATCCAAATTACGAAAGGTGCCGGCTCGGTCGTGAACGGCTACGAAAGCATTTCGGGGCAGATCAACACAGAACTTATAAAACCCATGGGTGACATTCCATTCTTTTTGAATTTATACGGATCGACCGATGCCCGTTTCGAGTTGAACACCCATTTCAATAAAAAAATCACTGATAAGTGGAGCAGTAGCTTGTTCGTCCATGGTAACGCACGTACAATGATGAACGATATGAATGATGACGGTTTTCTGGATAATCCGCTCGGAGAGCAGATAAACGTTCTTAATCGTTGGCAATATACCGATGCTGAAAATGGCCTGGTGAGTTTTATCAATTTACGTTATCTGAACGACAGCAAGCAAACAGGCGAAATGCATTTTGATCCCGATAACGATCGGATGACAACCAATCATTGGGGATCGGAAATAGACACTGAACGCTTTGACCTGGCCACCAAAATCGGATACGTCTTCCCCGAAATGCCGTATCAGAGCATCGGTTTTCAAAACGCGTTCAACCGTCATTCGCAGCGTTCGTATTTTGGCCTCAATCAGTACGATATCAGGCAAACAAGTGGTTATTCAAACCTGATCTTTAACTCGATCATCAACAATACGCTCAACAAATTCGCCACAGGTATCAATCTGACCTATGATCAGTATGACGAGTATGTGCACGTACCCGGCATTTCACGGGATTATGACAGGATTGATAATTCGGTCGGTGCCTTTTTCGAATATACCTATGACAATACCACCAATTTCAGCCTTGTTGCCGGGGCGCGGATCGATAATCATAACCGACTCGGAACCTTTGTGACGCCACGTTT
>JADMKR010000134.1 GCA_015478765.1 Flavobacterium sp. | reverse complement strand
CTAACGCTTCGTTGCATGTCAGTAACCTCTTCCGGACGTTCGTCAATCAAAAGTACGATCAGATAAACTTCAGGATGATTTGCCGCGATGGCATTAGCGATATCTTTCAAAAGCATCGTTTTACCGGTCTTTGGTTGCGCAACGATCATTCCCCGTTGCCCCTTCCCGATTGGCGAAAACAAATCGATAATCCGGGTTGAAATTGTACTTTGTCTATCCGCTAATTTGAACTTTTCTGTCGGAAATACCGGCGTTAAATGCTCAAATGACACACGGTCACGAACAACTTGCGGATCATGTCCATTGATTTTTAAAACTTTGACAAGCGGAAAAAACTTCTCGCCTTCTTTTGGAGGACGAACAACACCTTTAACCGTATCCCCGGTTTTTAATCCAAATAATCTGATTTGTGACGTAGATAAATAAATATCATCGGGCGATGCCAAATAATTATAATCCGACGAACGTAAAAACCCATAACCATCAGGCATCATCTCCAGCACGCCTTCACTTTCTATAATTCCGTCAAACTCAAAATCGGCATCACGGAAATTATTCTTCTTTCCTTTAAAATTCTGATTTTGATTGCCTTGATTCTGATTCTGCGACTGCTGATTTCCGGCGTTTTGGTTAGCCGGATGCTGATTTCCGTTTGGTTCACGACGCTCCTGCGGCTGATGCTGCGGTCGGCGATCGTTCGGATTTTGATTTTTGAGCTTGTTTTGCTGCTGTTGCTCTTGAGTATTTGGCGCTGGTTCAGCAACCTCCGTTGGAGCATCTGTATTTGTCGCTGCTGGCTGAATCGCCTTTGCAGCAATTTTCTTTTCGTAATTAGATTTTTTAAACTTAACCTTCGGCTCTTGCGCCTGGCCTTGAACCACAGGCTTTTCACTTTCAGGTTCTACAGTTGGGGCAACTTCTTCCATAACAGGCTCAGTTGTTTGCTCTTGCTCAAAAAGCGACTTTCGTGGCATGATCGCCGGTTTATCACCTTTAATTCGCATACGTTTGCCCTTGGGCTCGGCCGTTTTTTCATCCGAAGTAACTTCCGCCACAGTGGGCACAGCCTCAGGATTTGCAGCCTGAAAATCCAAAATTTGGTAAATCAGTACATCTTTTTTAACGCCGTGGTATTTGATTTTTTTGGTTGCTTTCGCGATTTGCTGAAGCTCAGGTAGCTTCATTTCTTGTAATACAGAAATATCTAACATGTATTAAAACGTAAATTAAGTGATAGTGTGGAGGTAAGTGCGGTAGTAAATCAGAAGATTTGGAAGTGCGTTCCGGTGAATTCTTATGCAATAATACAAATAAATATTAATCAAACAATAGTAAAATTTCTAAAAAGAAAATATATTTTTGCACTGCTGATCAAGTAATCATGTTACAAAGAATACAAACTGTTTATATTTTGCTCGCGTTCCTGACCTCGGCCATCTTGCCGATGTTCTTTCCGTTGTGGACACTCGACAACGGCCGCGAATTTTATCTCATGCAAAATCCGGTATATGCTGCCCTAACCGCACTCTCGGCTGCATTTATCGCCTACTCGCTGGTCAGCTTCAAAAAAAGACAAAATCAGTTCGTGGCTAACCGACTGACAATGATATTGAACTTAATTTTATTAGGCTTGTTTTTATATCGATCGCTAACTGTATCTGGAGAAACCGAAAATGTTTCTGAGAAAGGTATTGGGATGTTTCTTCCTATTGCTTCTATCGTTCTGTTGGTACTTGCCAACAAAGCCATCAAGAAGGACGAAGATCTCGTAAAATCTGTCGACCGACTGAGATAATCCTATAAACTTAGTTTATTTAGTGCGAAGAAAGTCCGGCTTGCCAGCCGGATTTTTTTGTTTACGACTTTTTTGGCGCCTCCACCACTTCAAGGTCCGAAATTTTCTCGCCGTCAATCACAAACCTAAGCATCGTCCGAACCTGATGAAATCCGCTAATTCCGGCCGCACCCGGATTCATATGCAGCAGATTCAAATTCCTGTCAGCCATCACCTTTAATATATGAGAATGCCCGCAAATAAACAGTTTCGGCGGATTTTCAACCAACATTTCCCTGATTCCAGCAGCATATTTTCCGGGATATCCGCCAATATGCGTCATCAAAACCTCCACGTTTTCACACGTAAACCTGTTATTTAGGGGAAATTCCATCCTCGCTTTCGCGCCATCAATATTGCCATAAACCGCTCTAAGTGGCTTCAATCTCTGAATTTCATCAGTCACGCGCAAGTCGCCAATATCGCCCGCATGCCACACTTCATCCGCCATCCGTACATATTTCAAAATCGTCTCGTCTAAAAATCCGTGAGTGTCGCTAAGCAAAAGTATTTTCTTCATCAGTATCAGGAGCTATTTCCCGCTTTTCGCCTTTATCTCTCCGCAAAGCTTCGAGGATGCCGGCTTCAATCGGGGCTAGGGCTTGGTCGGTTCTTGGGTCAAAGGTACAAAGTTCAATAAACCCGCGACCTTCAACAGCATACTTTACCAATAATTTAGAACATCCTAACTTCTATTTCTTCGTAACTTTGTATTTTATAATCAACTCTTGAGATACTTCGTCGAATTTTCATATAAAGGAACAAATTACCACGGTTGGCAAATTCAGCCCAATGCGCTTTCCGTACAACAAATGCTTAACAACGCGCTTTCAGTCTTGCTCAACCAAACAACCGATACCGTTGGCGCCGGTCGTACTGATAGCGGAGTCCATGCGCGTCAAATGTTCGCACACTTTGATTCGCCTGCAATCGACGATGTTCCAAAACTGATTTATAAATTAAATTCATACCTTCCAAAAGATATCGCCATTCACAACCTGATTTCGGTTCATGACAGCGCCCACGCACGTTTCGACGCCACATCACGAAGTTACGAGTATCACATTCACACGAAAAAAAATCCATTCGCAATCGACAATAGTTGGCTTGTGTCGCAACCGCTCGATCTCGATCTGATGAATGCCGCAGCTGCAATGCTACTCGGCCATCGCGATTTCCAGTGTTTCTCGAAATCAAATACCGACGTTCACACGTTTAATTGCGAGATAACCGAAGCTTATTTTTCAGCAGGACCGTCTGGACTGACCTTTAAAATTTCAGCCGATCGTTTCCTGCGAAACATGGTGCGGGCAATCGTCGGAACCCTTGTCGATGTTGGTACAACCAAACGATCAGTAACCGATTTTGAGCAAATAATCGAAGGTAAAAACCGCCAAAATGCCGGAAAATCGGCACCGGCTCACGGACTATTCCTAACCGAGGTCAAATACGACTACATCAAAAGTTAAATGAAAGCAAAAGCATTCGATACTCGTCTTTTTAAAAGAATTCTTCAATACACAAAACCATATCAAACAAGGTTTAACGGTGTGGTTGTCTTTGCCGTGCTGCTTTCTATTTTTGCGGCGCTCCGTCCATATCTGCTCAAACATACTGTTGATGGATACATCCAAACTAATGATTCCGTCGGGCTTTTGTACTATATCGTCTTGATGGGAATCGTCATGCTAGCCGAAGTATTTTCACAGTTCTACTTTGTTTATTGGGCAAACTGGCTAGGTCAGGACATTGTAAAAGACATCCGGGTCAAACTTTTTCAACACATGCTTAGTTTCCGGATGCGATACTTCGACAACGCGCCGGTTGGTCAGCTTGTTACGCGATCTGTATCTGATATCGAAGCCATCGCCCGTATTTTTAGTCAAGGACTGTTTATGATTATCAGCGATTTATTAAAAATGATTGTCGTACTCTTCTTTATGTTCTATATGAACTGGAAATTGACCTGGATCGTTATCATCGCCATGCCAATTCTGGTTTATATCACCCGGATTTTCCAAAGAAAAATGCAAATCACTTTTGAAGAAGTCCGAACTCAGGTCGCCAACTTGAACACTTTCGTTCAGGAGCGCGTTACCGGAATG
>JADMKR010000133.1 GCA_015478765.1 Flavobacterium sp. | reverse complement strand
ACCAAAGGAGCAATTGTGGCTTTTACAAGATCAATGGCCTCGCAATTGGCCGAAAAAGGAATTCGCGTGAACGGTATTGCGCCAGGCCCGATTTGGACGCCGCTCATTCCGGCGAGTTTTACCGGCGAGCAGGTAGCAGAATTTGGAAAAGACACTCCGATGAAACGTGCCGGCCAGCCCTCGGAAGTTGGTCCTGCATATGTATTTCTTGCAAGCGCGGACAGTTCATACATTACCGGCCAAATGATTCATATTAACGGTGGTGAGTTGGTTGGTGGATGATTCGACAATCATACAAAAAAATGATAATATTCTGTAAGTAATCTGATTGGCAGAAAATTGACATTTGTATTGAAACAAAAAATACCAAGTATGAAAACTGCAACACAAGATTCGAAAAAAACTTCAAAAACTGCCTCTTCAAAAACTGCCTCAAAGAGCTCTTCAACATCAAAAAGCACTTCGGCACGCGGAGTGAAAAAAGCAAAACCTTCGGCAGCTGACGGTCTTCGAGATTTATTTTTAGACAGCTTAAAAGACATCTACTGGGCTGAAAAGGCACTGGTCAAAGCACTCCCGAAAATGGCAAAGAATGCCACCTCGAGTGATTTGGTCGCCGCCATAGAGGAGCATACTACCGTAACCGAAGAACAAGTTTCGCGTCTCGAGAAGGTCTTTGAAATGATGGGCAGAAAAGCAACCGCAAAAAAATGCGAAGCGATGGAAGGTCTTATAAAAGAAGGTGAAAGTATAATGGAAGAGACCGAAAAAGGCCCTGTAAGAGATGCGGGTATTATTGCTGCCTCACAGAAAATCGAGCATTATGAAATCGCATCCTATGGAACGCTATGTGCTTTTGCCAAGACACTTGGGGAAGACGATGCAGCAGAATTATTGGGAGCAACCCTTGCAGAAGAAAAAGAAGCAGACGTTACCCTAACGGAACGCGCTTATAACAATATCAATTTCGAAGCTTCAGAAGAAGACGAAGAATAGTTATTTTAAGATAGTTTAGTAAGTTTGTTGGTTAAAAAGGTGAAGAGAATTCTTCGCCTTTTTTTTATATGCTGAGAAAAAAAGTTTCTTTATTCAGACCCGAAGTATGATACTGCCAATTTATTTTCAGCACATGTTTCACAATCTCGCGTAGTTTTTCAAAATCGTTTGGTTTATGTATATATACATTGGCACCGCCTGATAGGGTCGCGACGATGTCTTCTTCAGCATTCGAAGTGGAATAAATTGCAATTGATATATCGTTGAACTTTCGCCTTTCTCTAATTTCAGCAAGGCATTGACGGCCATTTTTACCGGGCATGTTAAGGTCGAGAAATATTATATGTGGTAGTGGGCCCTCAGTTTCATTAAGAAATTCCATTAAATCCATACCGTTTTTGAACATCGTCAGATTTGTCTCGGCGTTGATTTCCTTCAATGCAGCGCTAAATAGCTGTCGATCATCGGCATCATCATCTGCCAATACAATATTCATGATGTCGCTCTTGTCGATCATATTTTATTACTGATATTTTACCAAAGGCCGGTTGCGCCTGTTTGTTATGATTTTTTTAAAAACCGAGATTGTTATGCCGGTAGTTTTTTTAAATTGTCGGGAGAAATGCCCTATACTGCTGTAATTTAAAGCGGCACTGATTTCCTTGAGACTCAGAATGTCTTCGATTATCAATTTTTTTGCTCGCTCTATTCGGAGCATAATCAGATAATTCTCAATCGATGTCAACGTCTTCATCGTGAATATATAGGAAATATAGCCATAACTAAAATTCAACTGACTCGATAGGTAGCAGGACAGCGTCATTAACTGCGGCTTATCGTCGTAGGCCAATTCGAGCAGTAAATTTTTAACCCGCTGAACAAGCTGGCTTTTTTCATCATTGAGTATTTCAATGCTGTATCTGTTCAGGGAGGCTTCCAGTTCTTTATATCGGTCTTCGGGAATGCCCTCTTCCAGTTCAACTTCGCCCATGCCTGTAAGCTTATAATCCACAGCACACTTATCCAAATGCTCTTTTAATATAGTCATCGGAGTCACGGTCGCCTGATAAGTAATGTTGTATTTCATGTTTGGTATATAACGACTGAAAAAAAAAGTGGAATAATTCGCAGAAATATCCCACTTTTTGATGCGAAAAAATCGCCAACTGTCGCTATTAGACTCTATTACAAGCTCAATAGGACGCTTATAAATCTACGATTTAATGAGAGGTTCGGGTTTGCATCAGTTCCACGTAATATTACACAATTTCCATGTTATTGGAGCTTATCAGAGTTGTGCCTGAATTTCGATACGGTCTCGATGAAGTCACTTGGGCTGCTTTGCGAGAATGCCTGATCATTTATGTTATAATTCCGGGCCGGATTCTCCTTTGCGTCGTAATATTCTCGTTCCTTGGCAACTTTGTCTTTAGCATCGTCGGTAACTGCGGGCGAATCATTGGCAACAAAATCGGAGAATATCGATTCCTGTTTTTCATTGCCGGCTGGACCGGCAGGTACCGGATGTCCTTTCAAATCATTTTCCTTTTCCATAATTCAAGTTATTAAGTTAAAACTTCCAATTTCGGCAATTTAGCAATGCCGGGCATTACATCATTTACACAAGGTTGCTTCTTTTTATACTTAAACTTTGAAATAAGTCTATCAATTTATCAGATCAATCTTCTACCACTTCCCCACGCCACTGGGTGATTCCTCCTTCGAGATTGAATGTGTTGGTGAAACCAAGGTTATTCATCAATTGGCACGCTTGCTGGCTGCGTCCCCCGGCTTTGCAATACACATAATACTTGCGGTCTTTGTCGAGTTGGTTAACCTCATCAATAAATCCCTGCCCTTTATAAATGTCGATATTGACTGCGCGTGGAAGCCTAACCTCGTTAAATTCATCGGCTGTACGAACATCCAGCACTACCGCGTCATCGTCGTGCTTTACTTGTTCTGCCCACTGTTCCTGTGTTAAATTCATAATTTATGCTTTAATGGTACAACCAATTGCCTTGGTCTCTTTTACAATAACTTCTTTTCCGGAAAGCAGCGCGTTGACTGCGTCCTGTACATACTTTTGTTTTACGGCCGCTTCATTCTCAAAATTGTCGTCGATCGCGCCTATATATTTAACCTGATTACCTTTGGCGGTTTTTTGCAGAATATACACATGGGGTGTTTTGGTTGCGCCATATTGCGGGTATATCTTCTGACCTTCATCAAACAGATATGGAAAAGTAAAACCTTTTTCTTTGGCGCGCACTTTCATCAATTCCGGACTATCTTGCTTCTGCTTCACGGGATTGTTGGGATTTATGGCAATTACAGGATAACCTTGCGGCGCGTACTTTTTGTCTAATGCGATGATGCGATCCTCATATTCTTTGGCATACGGACAATGATTGCATGTAAATATCACAATATAACCTTTGGCACTTTTATAGTCACTCAGCGACACCTTTTTGCCGTCAACGTTCATCAGGCTGAAATCGGCTGCTATATCACCTATTTTATATCCAGTCGGATTACCTGTAAATGCACTGATCATCACTACAATCAATGCCACTGCTAAAAATTTAAATTTGTTCATTGTTATCTGAATTGGTTTATCTCGGTTAATAATTCCTCGTACGTAAACGATTTTTCATAAAATTTCCTTTCTGAATTCCGGTAAATGACCGTCGCCGGTATCGCACCCGACCAGCTGCTGTCAACCTTGTTAATCCACGCGTCGGCATCAGGATCACTTAGATGAACAACTTCGGCCTTCAAATTATGCTTCTCGATATATGGAAGTAGCCGACTTTCTATCTGCTTGGTCATGTCCATACTAATCAGAATCACTTTTAGGTTCTGCGAACCCTTCTCGGCATGCAACCGTTCAAAATGCGGCAACTCCTCAATGCAGGGCTCGCACCAGGTTGCCCAAAAATTAATTACATACAGCGTATCATCGGCCCTGTGAAATAACGGTTCGAGACCATTAAAATCATACGATTGGATAACAGTCTCTC
>JADMKR010000132.1 GCA_015478765.1 Flavobacterium sp. | reverse complement strand
GCGTACCGAGGCAAAATGGTGATCCAAACTCAAAACTTTCTCATATAATATTTTGATGATCTGCAAACCGTTTATGTATCGGATTTTCGATAAATCGCTGTTATTCTGATATTGAAGTTCATAAATTCTATTCTCAATCCGATCCTTTTCAATCAGCAATTCAATTTTTGTTTCCATCAGCGCCGATTGGGCCAGCAACTGCCGGATATCACTAATACGCTGTTGATGAAAGTCAATCTGCATCATGTATGACCGGTTTACGATCCGCATTTCGTCCAACATCTGCTGAATGATTTGATTCGGATTATCCTCTGTCGACGTAGCATTTAAATCTGCGACCGAAAAAAGCAAACTGCAGAAAAGTAAAAAGATGGTTTTCATAATAGCTAATTTTTGCTGCTGAGCGTCAATGTGATTTCAATAGCATCGGGTGTGATCACCAACGGATAATTCCCCGCGGCAATAAAACTATTTCCTGAACCGACTTTTAAATTGTACAAGGTTTGGGGCGAAATACTCAGTGAGCGCGGTTGTTCAAAATAAACAGTTTCATTTGGGCGAATATCTTTCAATAACTTGCCGGCTATGCTGAATTGATCGGATTCACTCAAGGAGTTGCGGTTTATGGTGAGTGACACCTGATTGGCCGATACTTTCCCGGCCAAACCTTTCGCCTCCGAACCGCTATCATCCGACGAGAAATCGCATAGTCCGCGACCCCGACACTCCTGCGCGGCATTGCCAAATCGATAACTTGTAGTTGTTCTGCTTTGCTGAGCAATTGTAAGCAACGGAAACAATAGCAGTAAAAGTAGTGGAGTGATTTTCATGATCATTCGATTTATCGACGTTCTAATCTCGCGCTCGTTGTGTAGATATTTATATTAAAATTATATCCAACCCGCGATAAAGGCCGCTATGATTTGTGCCGAAAATGTTAAATTTTGAAGATGGGCACCGTATGCGATATAATAATATTAAATTATAATTCTTTAAGATACATGCCTCAATGAGAACACTGGTAATTGGAGATATCCACGGCGGACTTCGTGCAGTTAGACAGGTGCTGGAACGCGCCGGCGTCACCACGGACGATAAGTTGATTTTTTTGGGCGATTATGTCGATGGCTGGAGCGAGTCGCCGCAATTAATTGACTTCCTTATCGGGTTGAAAGAAACACATAAATGCATTTTTATCCGCGGTAATCACGACGATCTCCTTTGTAATTGGCTGGGAGAGAGCCGCGACAATTTAATGTGGTACAACCACGGTGGCGAATCGACCGTAAATGCCTATAAATCGGTTGATCAATTAACCAAAAGTCAGCATGTTTTGTTCCTTAAATCTCTTAAAGACCACTACATTGACCATCACAACCGGTTGTTTGTACATGCGGGATTTACTAATATGCACGGTGTACACCTCGAGCATTTCCCCAGATTACAATTCTGGGACAGGACACTATGGGAAATGGCAGTAGCACTTGATCCGTCCATCGACAAAAGTGACCTGCGCTACCCGAAACGACTTGCGATATATAACGAAATTTATATTGGCCACACGCCGGTCACCAAAATCGGTGAGACAACGCCAGTTAATAAGGCGACTGTTTGGAATGTCGACACAGGGGCTGCATTTACAGGTCGGCTTACCATAATGGATGCCGATTCTAAAGAATATTGGCAAAGTGATCCACTTCCCCAGCTCTATCCCGATGAAAATGGCCGAAATATGTAAAAACAAATTCAGAAACACTTTTCAAGGCCGAAATCTTTCGTAATTTAGAGTAAAACCGAAAACATGGAGCTATCAGAATTATACAAATCGGTGCGGCAAAACACCGAACATATATGTCACCCTCTTCAAACTGAAGACTATGTTCCTCAACCGGCCATTTTTGTAAGCCCGCCCAAATGGCATCTCGCTCATACAACGTGGTTTTTCGAGAATTTTATACTTAAAGACCATCTTCCCGGATACGAAATTTTTAACGCCGATTTCAACTTCCTGTTCAACAGTTATTACAACACCGTAGGTAAAAGAGTACTTCGGGCCGATCGCGGAAATCTTACTCGGCCAAGTGTCCAGAAAATATATGAATATCGCGCGCATGTCGATGTGAATATGCTGCTATTATTAATGTCTGACATAAGTGCCGACTTAAAAAAAGTGATCGAAATCGGAATCAATCACGAACAGCAACATCAGGAACTTTTACTGACAGATATCAAATATATACTGGCACAAAATCCGACTTTTCCTAGTTATCACCCCGAAGCACATGGCGAGATGGAAACAAATTCCGATACCGGTTTTGCCGCCGTATCAGAGGGCGTCTACGAAATTGGTTATGACGGCACCGATTTTTCATTCGACAACGAACATGGCCGGCATAAAGTTTACATAAATCCATTCGAGATATCGAAATCACTGGTGACAAATCAGGAGTATATCGACTTTATCGCCGACGGGGGATACACCAATTTCAATTTGTGGCTTGATGAAGGTTGGGCATGGGTAAACGACAATAAGATTGGTGCGCCTTTGTACTGGCAATTCACCGACGGCGTTTGGCACCATTATACGCTGTCGGGCTTGAAGAAAGTAATCCCGAATGCAATCTTGACGCATATCAACTTTTACGAAGCCATGGCATTCGCCGAATGGAAAAAAATGCGTCTTCCAACCGAATTTGAATGGGAAGTTGCGTCCGATCAATTCAAATGGGGGCAACGCTGGGAATGGACCAACAGCGCTTACATGCCTTATCCCAACTTTCGAAAACCAGCGGGTGCTATTGGCGAGTACAACGGCAAATTCATGGTAAATCAAATCGTTCTGCGTGGCGGCTCGTGTGCAACTGCGAAAAATCACAGCCGAAAATCCTATCGTAATTTCTTTCATGCCGAGGAACGCTGGCCGTTTAACGGAATTCGTCTCGTAAAAATATAAATATGGAACAACTCCAACAGGATTCCGAATTTGCCAACGATGTACTCAACGGATTTTTGGCAAACCACAAATATTTGCCTTCCAAGTATTTCTATGACACTCAGGGAAGCGTCCTTTTTCAACGAATCATGGCCATGCCGGAATATTATCCGACAAAATGTGAAATGGAAATTTTACAGACCAAATCGGCCGAAATATTCCACCACCTAAATTTCGCAGCTGCATTCGACATAATTGAGTTTGGCGCCGGCGACGGGTCAAAGACTATTTCACTTCTCAAAACTTTTTCAGAAATCAATACTGACGTCTTTTACAAACCGGTCGATATTTCGCACGATGTGCTCGAGACGCTTGCCGATAATCTGAAAGTACAATTACCAAAGTTGAAATTTCGTCTCATTGAAGGCGATTACTCGACCAACAATAATACGGTTGAGGAGCGACCCGCGCTGTTATTATTTTTGGGCGGAAATATCGGCAATTACAACCGGCCCGATGCGATTGCGCTGTTGCGGTCTTTTGCCCAGCGGATGAAAACGGGCGACAAACTGCTGATCGGTTTTGATTTGCGGAAAGACCCGAATGTAATAAAGGTTGCCTACGACGATCCGCATGGAATCACAGAAGCCTTCAATATGAATTTGCTGAAGAGAATCAATGACGAACTCGAAGCTGACATAAATCTCGAAAAATTTGGCTTTTATTGCCACTACGATCCCGTTTCAGGAGGCGTTCACAGCTATTTGTTCAGTAGGGAAAAGCAGGAAGTCACCATTAAAACTCTCAATAAAAAATTTAGTTTTCGCCAAAATGAACTAATATTCACCGAATTATCCCAGAAATTCAACTTTGCCGAAATTGAATCACTTGCGAGCAAATCAGGTTTTTCAGTATTGACACATGTTACCGATTCCCGTAAGTATTTCACCGACAGTCTTTGGGTCAAGCAATAAAAAAACCGCTTCGAAAAGCGGTTTTTAATTATTACAAATCAAACTTGATTCCCTGAGCCAGCGGGAGGCTGGTAGTATAATTGATCGTATTGGTCTGTCTTCGCATGTAAATCTTCCATGCG
>JADMKR010000131.1 GCA_015478765.1 Flavobacterium sp. | reverse complement strand
CGAATGTATAAGTAAAAAAAATACATTAAGAACATTTAGAACGATAAGATTTTATGAACTTAATGTTCTTAACGGTTCAAATTAAAATCTCCGCTCGCACGACAGCGACAGACGAATGTATAAGTAAAAAAAATACATTAAGAACATTTAGAACGATAAGATTTTATGAACTTAATGTTCTTAACGGTTCAAATTAAAATCACCGAGTCGCGCTCGTGCCAATCAGTTTAAAATAAGTATTTCCCTTATTCCCCCATTGCCATTACATCCTTTTATCTATTTTAGTCGCATGAGAATAAGCATAACTATAAGAGTGATTATAATTCTGGCAATCGGTACTATTAGTTGCGAGAAGGCGGTACTAACCAACGTTGATGAGGTAGCATCGCTTCGTGAAAATGCATATTCCGCACAGCAAACGGCTTTAAAATATATTTCCGCGAAAAAATCCGATAGCGCGTTCCGCTACTTCCAGCTGGCCAAAGAGCAATATGTTCTGGCAGGCGACAGTCTGTCCGCCGCGTACAGTTTGCTGCAATTGGCTGAAATTTACAAGCAATACAATGATTATGTGGAAGCAGAGGCGTCGAGTATACAGGCGCTCCAATTAGTCAACGATTCGCGCGATACCATTTTCCAGCCCATTATTTATAATAATTTAGGGATTGTCTATCGCAATCTACACAATTACAGCGCGGCGCTTTCCAGTTATCAAAATTCATTGAAACTAACCGCCGATCCGTTAAAAGAGGCTATTATCCAGAACAATGTTGCCAATGTACTGATCGACAGCATGGCATATTCAGGAGCGCGGCCAATCCTCCAGCGACAGCTAGCTTTGCCGGAATTAGCGCGGGACTCAATCACGCTGGCGAGGGTATTGGATAATTTAGGTTATGTAAATGTCAGGCTGGGTGCTGAAAATGGCATGCTACAGATGGAACAAGCTTTCAAGTTTAGGCAGCATCTTTCTGATACTATCGGGCAGATTACGAGCTTGATGCACATGGCCAACAGCAATATAGCTGCAAATCATACCGAAGCGATCTCATACGCAATAATAGCAGCGCAACTCTCCGAGGCGGTCAACAGTGCTGACGACCAACTCGAAGCAGTCTCTTTCGTGATTCGCCATTCCCGAGACCCGCGACAGGTAGCCAATCTTTCCCAGCAATACCTTAGGGTATCCGACAGCTTACTTTTGCTGAGACAACGCGCTAAAAATGCATTTGCGGCGATGAAATATGAATCGAAATCGGCGCGGGAGCAAGTTGCCGCACTCGAAACCGACAGGGTCCTGCGCTCGCTGGAGCAGCAACGCCAATGGCTACTTTACGGAATGGTCATGACCGTAGTAATCTTTGGCAGCACGGGTTTTTTCTTTTGGCTGCGGATTCGGCACAAAAAGGAAAAACTGCGCGAGGGATATAAGGTCGAGACCCGTATTGCTAAAAAGGTCCACGACGAACTCGCGAATGATGTATATCACGCAATGGCATTTGTCGAGACTACCGATCTTGCCAACGCCGAAAGCAAAGAAACTTTACTTGACAGCCTGGATGGAATTTACAACCGGACACGGAACATTTCGGCCGAGAATAATCTGGTTGACACCGGACCGGCATTCCCCCGACAGCTGAAACAGATGATGGAGCAATATATCCGTGGTGAGGCCCGCGTGATTGCCAATATTTCGGATACTATCGATTGGAATGCTATTCGTGATATCAAGAAAATTGCAGTCTATCGCGTAATACATGAACTGCTGGTCAACTGGAAAAAGCACAGCGACGGACCAATAGCACTTATAAAGATCGAAAAGGACAAAGGCAGGCTTAACATCGAATATTCAGATAACGGAAAAAATGATACGAAAGAGCTAATTCCAAAAAATGGACTGCAGAATATGGAAAACCGTATTCGCAGCATTGGCGGAACTACTACATTTGACATCAATCCCGGTTCCGGATTCCGGGTCAGTATCATCATCCCAATTTAATCGCCATGTTCCAAAAAATTCTTGTAGCCGAAGATGTCGACAGCACCAATATGGCTGTTGTGCAGGCACTGCAACAACTTAATATCGCCGAAGTGCATCATACGCAGTATTGTGATGATGCCCTATTGAAGATCAGGAAGACGAATGCGCTCGGCTCTCCGTACGAATTACTTGTAACCGACCTGTCCTTTAAAGAAGTGCGATCTTCTGATCGGTTAACCACCGGAGAAGAACTCATCATGGCTGTCCGCAAGGATTTTCCATCCATCAAAATTATAGTTTATTCGATCGAGGATAAATCGTATCGTATCCGAAGCCTTTTCCAGCAATTCGGCATACATGGTTACATTATAAAAGGCCGCAAAAGTATCCCCGAACTGCAAAAAGCGGTACCGGCGGTGTATGCTGGCCAGGACCGTATCGGATCGGTTGAGGTCATGGAAGCGCTAAAAGATAAATCGTTGCTGGACATTGAGAAATACGATATTGACCTGCTTAAATTGCTCGCCAAAGGGAATACACAGGAGGGCATAGGCAATATCTTCAGGCAGGAGGGGATCTCACCTTCGAGTTCCAGCAGTATAGAAAAGCACATCAGCCGGTTGAAAGAATATTTCGGTGCTAATAATAATGTTCATCTAGTGGCCATCGCCAAGGATTTGGGTTTGGTATAGATACTATTTTTCCAACACCTGGAACGGAGCGAAGCTAAATTCCTAATTCCTAACTCCTAACTCCACCCGAGCCTGCAAGGCGAACGGAGCATTTGAAATTAAAAGGAGGAAGCCCATTGGGCTTCAGGCATTTACATTCTAACTCGCAGAACCCAATACCCAAAACCCAATACCCAAAACCCTGAACCCAAAATCCAATTTTTTAATTCAAGATTACGGTTTTCCGTAACAATCCTATATTAAACTGCAGTACGTTTGGCGCATGAAAAAAATTGGCTGCTGTAACCAATGCGCACCAGAATGAATTGCGGAAGTATGCCACCGAATGAAATTTTAAAGTAGAGATGTGTTGTTAGAGTTTTGTCGGGCAAGGAACGTCGGGTTGTCAGCAGATATATAATGCCCTGTCGATGCCTGTGCCGTTTCGTCGATTTTGTGGTATTAATCGGCTGCCCGGCAAATTTTTAATATTTTTTCCGTCAGTGGTATTGTGATAATTACATCTCGCACATTAACTATAAAACTTTTCCATAAAAGTTTTTACACTTTCTTCAAACACATCAGGAATCGGATACCCTAATTAAGTTTCTCAATGGGCGGGAGGGGGCGCCACTACTATTCAAATCTCTTATAGCGATAATGTCGACTGATTAATCATTACCATTAGCATCCTCTAAACTACCAGCAGCTCCGGCATCTTTTAAGCTGCGTCATAATTTCAAAGCACAGGCGGGCATGGGTGAAGGAAAGCAATCCACGGAGTCGAGCCACCCCGATAGCACTCATTTGAAACCGAAAACAAATGGAAAGCAGGGAAGTTCCTGGTGAACGGCTGTGGTTAATGGGTATTAATAATTTTTGATCGTAGCAGAAGCAGCTCCGGCCTCTTAAAATTTACGCTACAACTTCAAAGCCTTGTTGCCTAGGCGAATGGAAGATTACCCCGAAGTCGAGCCATCCCGAAACGGCACGTTTGAAACCGGAAACAAATATGATTATTTTGGAAGCATGAAAAGTCTTGGCGAGCGACTGGGGTTTTCGCGGCCGCAGTAAGGCTTTAGAAGGTGAAGTAAATTTTAAGACAGCCTTGATCTTTTGTTTCTTTTAGCTCCTGTTATTATTTTATTTGGAGTCGCTGAACCTCGTTCCTCGGTGTGTATCAAGAAATCGACGAAGGAGATTCACCGAACACCGCTAAAAAATATTAAAGCGGTGAGGTATAAAAAGTAAAAGTATCTACAACCTTCCATTTAATTTTCTTTGTTCTTCTTAGCGAAAAAGAACCAAAACGCAGCGCCCGTACTTACCCATCGCGCCTCCTGGCTCCTTCGCTAAAGCAGTTCGCTGAACTGCTTTTTTTTTCGCTCGGCCC